>CAYGVP010000131.1:1697-4519 GCA_964353385.1 uncultured Dehalococcoidaceae bacterium | reverse complement strand
GGACGAAGTAAAACTCGTCGCCCGCTTTTATACCATTCAGCAGTGGGTGCGGCTTCACTACCCTGACCTCATTCCAGCCCATGTGCGGTATCTTTAAAGATTTATCTTTGAGTTTAAAGCGGACAGTCTTTCCCGGCACGAGTCCGAGGCACTTTTGTGGTCCTTCCTCGGAACTATCAAGGACAATCTGCGCTCCCAGGCAGATGCCTAAAATTGGCGCGCCTGCTTTAAAAGCATTTTGTATTGCTGTGTCGAGTCCCTTTTTCTTAAGGTACTCCATGGCGCTTGGTGCGGCGCCCACCCCCGGAAAGATAATTTTCTCTGCTTTAGATACGGCTTTAGGGTCGCTGGTGGTTACAGCATCAGCGCCGACCTCCGCGCAGGCGCGCAGCACGCTCCGTATGTTCCCTGCATTATAGTCGATAATGGTAATCATTTTCTTAATAATATTACCCTTTTATTTCTCCCTCTCTGCAAGCGGAGAGGGAGCTAGAGGGAGAGGTCGGTTCCCGGCATTATAATCTATAATGGTAATCATTAACTTAAGTTAAATTATCAGATATAAGGAAAAAATATTCTTTTTAGTTTAGTTACTCATTTCACGACATTTTTAGCTTGGTTTCTACTATATAAGAAAAATAGGATAAAGCCTACTATTATCATAAATCCAGCTAAACTCATAACGAAAATGCCATTTGTAAGTGAATATTGATATATATTAGCACCATAAACTAAGGTTGGTATTCCTATTGTTATACCTGTACATGACCAAAAAATATAATCTAAACTTGGCTTTCTTATAGCTATTATGTATCCTATTACTAAAAATACCGCACCAACAAAACTAAGCAAAAGCCAATTAGAATTTACAACCATCGCTAATCCAGATGCAAGAAGTACTGATACCCAAAACTTCCTTTTCTCTTCTACTTTCATTTTCCCCTCCTTATTTTTTCAGTTCTTCCGCCAGCCTCAACGCGTATTGGTCGGTCATGCCGGCGATGTAATCAACAATTCCTCTTTCGGTGGTGTCCGCGTGAATGCGGTACTCCGGTGGTAGCTTATCCTCATGTTCGTTAAAATATTTCCAGAGAAAAACTATAACGTTTCTGGCATTGGCGGCGTCGGCGCGCCCGGTGCTCGGCGTGTAGACCCGCTCGAAAAGAAAGTCGCGCAGCACTTCAGCCGCGGCAAGCACCGCAGGGCTCATCTTGATAGACGGTCGCTCTTTAATTATAGCATTTGTGCGCACTTCCCACGAACTTTGAATGATATCGCTGACCATCGTGTTAATGCGCACGGAATGGGCATTTCCTAATACCATAATCGCGTCGAAGGGCAAATCGTTTTCCGTGAGGATACCCGCCCGGACGGCGTCGCCGATATCATGGTTGATGTAAGCCACCATGTCCGAAATTTTAACGGCCTCTCCCTCTAAAGTGCTAACATCCCCCCAGTCTTTACCGAGGACGGCGACGCTAGACTTGGAGTGGTTGACGATTCCGTCCCGCACCTCCCAGGTAAGGTTAAGCCCATGCCCGTCATTTTCCAAAAGGTCAACGATGCGCAGACTCTGCTCGTTGTGGCGGAAGCCCTTATTATAAAGCTCGTTAAGCGTATCCTCCCCCCAGTGCCCGAAAGGTGTATGGCCAAGGTCGTGCCCGAGTGAAATGGCTTCGGCCAAATCTTCATTGAGGTTCAAAGCCCGGGCGATGGTGCGGGCGATTTGCGATACCTCCAGCGTGTGGGTGAGCCGGGTAACATAATGGTCGCCGAGGGGCGCGATAAATACCTGCGTCTTGTGCTTCAAGCGCCGGAATGACTTACAGTGAATGATACGGTCGCGATCGCGCTGGAAAGCGGTGCGGATGGGGTCGGGGCGTTCCGGCCTTTCTCTGCCGCGTGAGTAACGGCTTTTCACGGCATTGGGAGAGAGGCTTTCCTCTTTAGCCTCGGTAAACTGGCGTATGCTTAACTGTTCAATCACTTACGATATGCTATACCATCAACCATTAAAAGGCAATCTCTATTTAAAAACAAAAAGGGGCGGGTTTTCAAGTCCGCCCCTGCAATAGCATTTAAGGAAAGAAAAGTCTATTTTAAACCCAGTTTTTTCTCTGCCGCGGCGATAATATCGCGGGTAATGTCAATCATATCCGGGCTTACGGATACCGAGGTTATGCCCCATTCGACGAGTTTTTCTGTGATTTCCGGATAGACGGAAGGCGCTTGACCGCAGATGGAGCAGGTGACACCGGCAGCTTTACAGCCCCGCACCACTTTCTCGATGGAAATCATCACGGCTTCATTGCGTTCGTCGAAGGTGGCTGCCAGCTTGGCGCTGTCCCTGTCTATACCGAGTGTCAGCTGGGTGAGGTCATTTGAGCCTATGGATATGCCGTCGATGCCGGTGGCGATAAATTCATCCAGCAGGATGACGTTGGAAGGCACCTCGCACATCATCCAGAGCTTGAAGGTCGGTGAGCGCTTAAGCCCCTCCCCCGCCATGATTTTAATGGTGCGTTCCATTTCCGCTACTGTTCGCACGAAGGGTATCATCACCCAGAGATTATCGTATTTTTCTCTGACTTTCTTGATGGCGGCAAGCTCCAGTTTGAACGTGGCGATGTCCGTGATGTACCGCGAGGCGCCGCGATAGCCTATCATTGGGTTTTCTTCGCTCTGCTCGAACTTGGCGCCGCCCTTGAGCGCCGCGTACTCGTTCGACTTGAAATCGTTGGTACGGTAGACCACCTGGCGGGGATGGAAAGCCTTGGTGAACAGGGTCAAACCGGCGGCAAGCTTTTCCACGAACTCCTGGG
>CAYGVP010000131.1:0-1687 GCA_964353385.1 uncultured Dehalococcoidaceae bacterium | reverse complement strand
GATGCTCGCCGATTTCCGCGACCATAAACTCGGCGCGTAAAAGCCCGATGCCGTCAACATCCCTTGTTGCTACGCGGTCGACGATTTCCGGCTGCGCCAGGTTAGCGAGGAGCTTCGTTTTGGTCTTGACCTCGCCGCGGGCGCGAATCTTGATGTCGGTCTTGATTTCTATCTTGCCGGGATAAACCTTGCCGTTGCTCCCGTCCACGGTAATTATCTGTCCGTCTTTGAGGGTGGTGGTGGCTTTTTCACAGCCCACGACGCAGGGTATGCCCAGCTCGCGGCTGACGATAGCGGCGTGCGCCGTCCGGCCGCCGCGGTCGGTAACTATAGCCGCCGCGCGTTTCATGGCGGGGACGAAGTCCGGCGTGGTCATTTCTGCCACCAGGATATCGCCTTCGAGGACTTTATATATCTGCGAGGGGTCGGGAACGATTTTCACGGGACCGGAAGCAACGCCCGGACTAGCCGCCGCACCAGAAAGGAGCACCTGCGCGTCGATGTCATGGGTGGTGAATCTAACTTTATTGATGGTCGTTACTGGGCGGGTCTGGACGATATAAATTTTACCGCCTTCTTGAGCCCACTCCACATCCTGCGGGAAATTATAATGGTCTTCCAGGGTTTTCCCGATTTTTGCCAGGAATAAAATATCATCGTCGGTTATCTTTTGCTTTGCCTGCTCTTCTTTCGTCAGGTCTACTTTGGTATTATCAGATTTTCCGTGGGCGCCGGCTTTCCTGACCAGCTTCCATTCCTGTTTCTTGATTTCCTTGGACAGGATTTTAGCGCCCTTTTTATTGACGGTATAATGGTCGGGGGTGACATCTCCGGAGACTATCATTTCGCCCAGTCCCAGCACGGCTTCGATAGTTATTTTCTCCTTGTCGTTGGTGGACGGTTCCACCGTAAACATGACGCCGGATGAGTCTGATTGCACCATGCGCTGCACCGGCACGGCAATGCCCACCTTGAAATGCTCGAAGCCCTGCTCCTGGCGATAGAATATAGCGCGCGCGCCGAAGAGCGAAGCCCAGCAGTCCTGCACGGCTTTAACGACGTCTTTTCCCCCCTCGATGTTGAGGAAGGTGGCCTGCTGCCCGGCGAACGATGCTTCCGGCAGGTCTTCGGCCGTGGCGGAGGAACGCACCGCCACCAGACCTTTACCCATTTTTACGTAAGCCTGCTCTATTTCTTTAGCGGTTGCGGCGGGCATTTTAGCGTCCGTGATGAGTTTTTGCACTTTAAGGGCAACTTCCTGGAGCTGTTTGCTTTTTTGTATATCAAGAGGGTCGAGGAGGGACTTGATTTTATCATGAAGATTGGCTTTTTCAATGAAATCGAAGTAGGCTAAAGCGGTGACGATAAATCCGGGGGGTACGGGTATTCCGGCATTGGTCATTTCGCCGAGGTTGGCGCCTTTGCCGCCGACAAGTGGGATGTCTTTCTTGGTAACTTCATTGAACCAGACGATGTTCTTCAGACGGGTGCGCATGAATTCCTTCCTCTTCTACCAGTATTTTTCAATTAGATACAAATCTGAAAGAAAAACAAGCTCAGGAAAGATTCGCAATAATAGCCGTCTGGTCAAATTCATCAAATCAGTTGAACCTGACCGTTTTGAACTATGGACAAATAGACCTTACCATAGACACGGTTTACGTCAACTGGACATCAGTTGCAAGCT
>CAYGVP010000130.1:0-4530 GCA_964353385.1 uncultured Dehalococcoidaceae bacterium | reverse complement strand
AAAGCGTGGGGTCAGCCGGTCGACATAGAATTCACAGCATATATCGATAGTGAGAATAATGTGAAAGTCAACTTGCTGCAATGCCGCACCTTACGCGTGCCTACGATGGCCGGTAAAAAAGCCAGCCTACCCGAAAACCTGCCTAAAGAACAGATACTCTTCCGCTCTAACCGGGCGATAAACGCCGGGATGGTCAGCGATATCGGCTACATTATCTATATCGACCCGAGAAAATATGCGGAAGTAGCCACAATAGACATGAAGAAAAGTCTGGGACGAGTAATCGGTCAGCTGAATAACCACCTGCGTGAAAAAAAGTGCAGGGTTATGATGATGGGGCCGGGCCGCTGGGGTAGTAATAATATCGAGCTTGGTGTAAATGTGGGCTATGCCGACATTGACGGCACGGCAGTTCTAGTAGAGGTTGCCTTTGAAAAGGCCGGCCATACTCCTGAAGTATCTTACGGAACACACTTCTTCCAGGACCTGGTGGAGTCTAACATACTTTATCTGCCCGTTTACCCCGATGAAGCCGCTGCTGATTTTAATACCAGCTTCTTTTCACGGTCACGCAACGTACTTAAAGAACTGCTGCCAGAATTAAAAGAATTTGAGGAGATTGTGCACGTGATTGATGTGCCGCTGACAACAGACGGTGCTTCGGTGAAAGTTATTGCCGACCTGCAAACTCGCAATGCCATCTGCTTCCTGGAAAGAAGCAGCGCATCGAATAAAAAAATAAAAAAGGAGAAGAAAGAAAAATGAATCTACAGAGACCCAATGCCAACGATGCCACAAGGGCCGTTAATCGTTCCAGGAACGTTTCGCCGATGAGCGGCATATGTTCCCGGTGTATTGACGGCTGCACCGGCAACTGCGAGGTGTTTAAAGCCACCTTCCGCAGCCGCGAGCTGATTTATCCAGGACCTTTTGGAGACATCACCGCTGGCGGCGACAAAGACTACCCTGTTGATTACTCGCACCTCAATATCCAGGGTTACGCCCTCGGCGCTAATGGATTACCCAAAGGCGTTATAGGCGACCCGGATACCGCCACATTCCCCTCGGTTAACACCGAAACTTCGTACGGATGGGACAAAAAAGTCAAGATGAGGATGCCCATTTTCACCGGCGCGCTGGGCTCGACGGAAATTGCCCGCAAGAACTGGGAGCATTTCGCCGTCGGCGCGGCTTTAAGCGGTATCACCCTTGTTTGCGGTGAAAATACCTGTGGCATTGACCCTCAACTGGAACTGGACAAAAACGGCAAAATTACCTCCGCACCGGATATGGATCGCCGTATCGAAACCTACAAACGCTATCATAATAAATATGGCGAAATTCTGGTGCAAATGAACGTTGAAGACACCCGTCTGGGCGTTGCCGAATACGTCAGCAAAAAGCATGGCCTGGACACTATCGAACTGAAGTGGGGACAGGGCGCCAAGTGTATCGGCGGCGAAATTAAAGTCAATAGCCTGGAACGTGCCCTGGAGCTTCAGAAGCGCGGCTATATCGTCACCCCTGACCCCTCGAATCCGCTAAGCCAGGCGGCTTTTAAGGACGGCTCTCTAAAAGAGTTCGAGCGCCATAGCCGCCTCGGTTTTATCGATGAGGACGGGTTCTACGCGGAAATTAAACGACTCCGTGATTTGGGCTTCAAACGCATCACTTTAAAAACGGGTGCCTACGGCCTTCGCGAACTGGCAATGTCGATTAAGTGGGGTTCCAAAGCTAAAATCGACCTGCTTACCATCGATGGCTCCGGCGGCGGTACGGGTATGAGTCCCTGGCGCATGATGGAAGAATGGGGTATGCCCAGCCTCTATCTGCACTCTGCTGCCTATAATTTCTGCAAGAGGCTAGCTTATAAAGGCGAACGGGTGCCTGATATCGCTTTCGCCGGCGGTTTCAGCAGTGAAGACGGCATTTTCAAAGCGCTGGCTCTCGGCGCGCCCTTTGTAAAAGCGGTCTGCATGGGGCGGGCTTTAATGATTCCGGGTATGGTTGGCAAGAACATTGCTCTATGGATTAAGGAAGGCAAGCTGCCCAATACCGTCAGCCAGTTCGGCACCACCCCGGAGGAAATTTTCGTCTGCTACGAAGAGGTTAAAGACCTGGTCGGCGCCAAAGAAATGAAGAACATCCCGCTCGGGGCGGTTGGAATTTACAGCTACGCTGAAAAGATAAGAGTGGGACTCCAGCAGATAATGGCTGGCGCCAGGTGCTTCAGCCTGCCGGCCATCAGCCGCAGAGAACTGATGTCCCTGACCGAGGAATGCGCCAAAGTAACCGGTATTCCTTACCTGATGGAAGCTTACCTGGATGAGGCTACTGATATCCTGGAAGACCGTTATAACGGCGAAGGCTCCAGCGTAGCTGTCGGTTCGTCAATCGACCGTCACGATATCTCTAACCTCAAGTACCGGACGTATGAATAGTTAGAGAATGTAAGTTATTGAGATAAGAACAGGAAAAGAGCGCGGGAATGGGAAAGGTGTACGTTAGAAAGTAGGTACACCTAGGTTAAAGCGGCACCTTTCTCTTCCTGTATGTAAAATCGACTACATAAACTTAAGACATCTGGACCATAAGGAGGTCGGTGATGCCTATCAATACTGGTGACACTGCCTGGCTTTTAATGTCTTCAGCGCTAGTGATGCTGATGACGCCCGGCGTAGCTCTTTTCTACGGCGGCATGGTAAGGCGAAAAAATCTCCTATCTACGATGATGATGAGCTTTGCCTGCCTGGGGCTGGTGGGGCTGCTCTGGGTGCTGTACGGCTATAGTTTAAGTTTCGGCACCGACCACGCCGGCATCATCGGAGGATTTAACTTCCTCGGACTGATGAACGTGGGGCAGGAGCCCTCAACGGTATATGCCACCACCGTTCCTCACCTGGCTTTCATGATATTCCAGGCAATGTTTGCTATTATCACGGTGGCATTGTTTACCGGCGCTATCGTGGAAAGAGTGAAGTTCAGCGCGCTTTGTGTCTTTTCCGCTCTATGGTTGACTCTGGTTTACAGTCCGGTGGCGCACTGGGTCTGGGGCAGCGGCGGTTGGCTGGCGAAGCTCGGTATTCTTGATTTTGCCGGCGGCGCCGTGGTACACATCAACGCTGGAATATCGGCGCTAGCCCTGGTCCTCCTGCTGGGTCGGCGCCGCGGCTTCCAGAAGGATGCGATGGAGCCAAACAATATCCCGATGGTCGTGCTGGGCGCCGGTCTGCTCTGGTTCGGGTGGTTCGGTTTTAACGCCGGCAGCGCCCTGACATCCGGAGGGCTGGCTTCCAGCGCGTTCGTCGCCACCAATACTGCGGCAGCCACCGCTGCTTTTACCTGGATGATAATAAGCTGGATTTACCGCCGCCCCACTATCCTCGGCACGGTAACCGGGGCTGTAGCCGGACTGGCCACGATAACCCCTGCCGCCGGTTATGTAACGCCGCTGGCAGCCATTCCGATAGGCATTGCGGCGGCTATTGTTTGCTACTACGTCATGCTACTACTCAAATCAAAACTCGGCTTTGATGATTCACTGGACGTATTTGCAGTCCACGGCGTCGGAGGCATCCTGGGGATGCTTTTCGTAGGAATTTTTGCCAGTTTATCCGTTAACGCAGCCGGGGCCGATGGCCTCCTCTTTGGCAACGCCATGCAACTGCTTAAACAACTTATTGGAGTATTATCGGTTGGCGGCTTCGCCTTTGTCGCTACGCTGGGCCTCGGCAAACTCGTCGATATTACGATGGGGCTCAGGGTGGGGCAAATGGAGGAAACGGTGGGGCTTGACATCTCACAGCACGGCGAAAGGGCTTACGGTGGTCTGCTCCGATGAAGAAGATAGAAGCAATTATACGCGAAGAACGGCTGGATGCCGTTAAGAAAGCCCTGGAGGAAAAAAGCTACTTCGGCATGACCGTCAGCGAGGTAAGCGGTCGCGGCAAGCAAAAGGGTATCGTGTTACAGTGGCGCGTGGGGGAATACCGGGTGGACCTGCTGCCCAAACTTAAAATTGAGCTGGTGGTACTGGATGAAGATGTCGCCCCGGTAATAGACGCCATCGAGAGGAATGCCAGGACGGGTGATACCGGCGATGGCAAGATATTTGTCCTGCCGGTGGAGACAGTCGTGCGCGTCCGTACCGGCGATAGAAACGAAGCCGCAATGTGATATTATGTATAAGAGGTAAATGGAGCTTAGAAACAATATCATGGAGCAACCAGCATTTCTAGCCCTGGAGGACGGCTCGATTCACCGGGGTTATGCCTTTGGTGCCCGGGCCGACGCCTTCGGTGAGGTAGTATTTTGCACCAGTATGATCGGCTATCAGGAAATGCTCACCGACCCATCGTATGCCGGTCAAATTCTGGTTCCCACCTACCCCCTTATCGGCAACTATGGCGTTAACGAACAGGATTTCGAATCAGCCAGGATACAGGTCCGGGGGTTTGTGGTTAGAGAGCAATGTCTTTTACCAAGTCACTACATGAGCCAGGAGACCGTTCAACAGTATTTGGCTCGAAG
>CAYGVP010000129.1:0-4548 GCA_964353385.1 uncultured Dehalococcoidaceae bacterium | reverse complement strand
GGTAAAGCTGGCCATCGGTAATGGAAATAACGTTGGTGGGGATATAGGCGGAGACATCGCCGGCCTGCGTTTCTATGATGGGCAGAGCAGTCAACGAACCGCCGCCGTAAGCTTTGTCATATTTGGCGGACCTTTCCAGCAGGCGGCTGTGCAAATAAAAGACATCGCCGGGATAAGCCTCACGACCCGGCGGGCGTCTTAAAAGTAAGGAAAGCTGGCGGTAAGCCCAGGCGTGCTTGGAAAGGTCATCATAGATAATCAGAACATCTTTGCCCTGCTCCATGAACTCCTCGCCCATAGCGCAACCGGCATAAGGCGCGAGGTACTGCAAAGCCACGGATTCCGCAGCGCTGGCGGCAACGACGATAGTGTGCTCCATAGCCCCTTGGCTGGTTAAAGTAGCCACGACGCGCGCTACCTGCGATACCTTCTGGCCAATAGCAACATAGATACAGATAAGGTCGCCGCCTTTTTGATTTATAATAGTATCCAGAGCGATGGCAGATTTCCCGGTAGAGCGGTCGCCGATGATTAACTCACGCTGCCCCCTGCCGATAGGGAACATACTATCTACAGATTTGATACCGGTCTGCACCGGGGTATCTACCGGGGCGCGCAGGACAACGTTGGGGGCGACGCGCTCGATGGGGCGGGTCTTATCCGTCTTGATAGCGCCTTTGCCATCGATGGGGCGGCCGAGAGAATCGACGACACGGCCAATCATGGCTTCGCCGACAGGGACTTCAGCGATGCGGCCGGTACACTTGACCTCATCGCCTTCCTTAATGCCGGTATAGTCACCCAAAACAACGGAGGAGACGCTGTCCTCTTCCAGATTTAAAGCGATACCGATAATATCATTGGGGAATTGAAGCAGTTCATTGTACTTAGCCGAAGACAGGCCGTGAATCCGGGCAATGCCGTCACCGACCTCGATAACGGTGCCGACATCCACCATAGTCACCGCCGTGCCGAACTGTTCAATCTGCTGTTTTAATATAGATACAATATCTTCGCCTCGCGTTGCCATCCGAACTGCCTCCTTTACCTCAAGAGTAAACTATACTTTTCTTTACTTTTCCTCCCCGCTCTACCACCTGGATCCCGACTTTCGTCGGGATGACAGCAAAAAATGCGGAAACGAGTATTAATAAGATTAAAATTTCCTTTCACCGAATATCAACTGTTTCTTTAGTGCTGTCAGTTTGCTGCGGGTACTGCCGTCGAGTAATTTACCGCCGACTCTGACGATAATCCCGCCGAGAATTTCCGGTTCAACCTTTGATTTAAGCTCAACCTTAGCCTCTACAAGACGGCTTAGCTTTTCCGCCAGGTCCTTTTCATCTTTATTATCGAGGGGAAGGGCGGTAATAACGTCAGCCGATTGTATGCCGCGATAAGCATTCAGCAGGGCCTGGTATTCCCGGGCGATTTCATTAATCATGCCAATGCCCGATTTGGAAACTAATAAAAGCAACAGGTTTAAAGCCAGCGGGTTAACGGAGTCCAGGCGCTCCTTGAGTAAACGGGACTTGACCTCAAATTTTATCTTGGGACTTTCCAGCGCGGCAAGAAAGTCGCCTTCACCAATGGCGTCAACGACCTTTTGCAGGTCCGACTGCCACATATCCAGTTCGTTTTTCTCCAGCGCTATATCGAATATAGCTTGAGCATAGCGCCGGGGACTAGCCTTTTTTGCCATAGCGTTTCCCCGGTTACTCCTTCTTTAAGGTCGAGCTTTCTTCCAGCACTTTATCTATAAGCTCGCGGTGTTCTTCTTTATCCAGAGATTTCTCGATAACCTTACCCGCAGCCAGCACCGTTAAGTCGGCGAACTCACGGCGCACCTCCGTAATAGCGGCATCACGTTCCTGCCGAATTTCCGAGCGCGCCTTAACAATAAGCTTTTCCGTCTCCCTTTTAGCTTCTTCCCCGGCCTTCTGCTTGAGCTCTTCACCGGCTTTAACGGCGCGGGTGATTCTGTCCTGCCCTTCGCGACTGGCCGCTTCGAGCTGTTTCTTGAGTTCCTCTTCCGCCTTAGCGGACTGCTCTTTGACAGATTCCGCCTGTTCCATGCTTTCCTTAACCCGCCTGGAACGTTCATCGAGCATACGCATAATCGGCTTAAAGGCGACGAAGCGCAGCACCACCAGCAGGATAATAAAGGTCACCACCTGCGTAATTAACGTCGGTAAACTTATACCAAGTCCTTCCACATTGCCCTCCAGATATCCCTATCAGGTCTCTAAGTTTTCCAGCCTGATAGCGACAACGCGTCTACCGCAGCAATATCAGCCAGGTGATAGCAAACATACCGACCATCACCCCAATAACCATAGCCGCGGCCGCGATAACCATAATAAATGTCGGTATTCCAGTTTCTTCCATAACATCTCTCCCGATATTTTCTACTCCGAATTTTTACTAGGCGACCATTGCCAGAATGATAGCCACAATCAGGGAGTAAATACCGATGGCTTCGGCCATGGCGATGGCTATCAACATATTGGTCATGATGGGACCTCTGGCTTCAGGATTACGCGCCAAGCCCTGCATAGCGCCGTAGCCGAGAATGCCGATGCCGATGCCCGGCCCCAGGGCGCCTAAACCCATGGCTAGCCCTGCCGCTAAAAATTTAACTGCTTGTGGGTCCATGTTCATTCCTCCTTATGTAATTCCTATATTATTATGCAGCTAATGCGCTTCTTCTTCATGAGACATTACCGCCATAGATACGAAGGCGAGCGTTAAACCGCTAAACACCAGCGCCTGGATAAAGCCGATGAACAGCTCCAGTCCATATACCATCCACCCTATTGCCATCGGCAGCAGGAAAGCCGCTACCATAATTAAAATTTCTCCCGCCGTCATGTTGCCGAAGAGACGGAAGGTAAAACTGACGATGCGGATAAGCTCGCTTAAAGCCTCCAGTCCCCCGACGAAAATATCAATGGCGCCGGAGAACAGCCCGGTAAAACCTTTTTTAACGTTTCCTTTAAAGACATGCCCGAAGCTTTTAAAAAGTCCGCCGACGTTAACGAACTTACGCAGATATTTAATCCCCAGCGTTTTAAGGCCGTAAAACTCAACGAAGATGAAGGAAATCAGGGCTATCGCCAGGGGGGTATTGACATCGGTGTTCGACCCCCGCAATAACTCGTGGTTTCCTAATAGTATCGAGCCGAAACCCGGTATCAGGCTCAACCAGGCGTTAAACGCCACAAAGAGAAAGATAGTGCAGATGACCGGGAAAAACTTACGTCCGTTTTTCTCCCCAGCCACGCTAACGCAGAAATCATATACCCAGCCTAAAACGAACTCAAAAGTTACCTGCATCCTGCCGGGCACGAGCTTTATGCGGCGGGTAATCAGCCAGCTGCCGATAATCAGGAAAAGACAGGTTATCCAGCCGGCGAGAATGGTATTGGTAATCGGCAGACCGAAAACGTGGAAAAGTACCGACGCGGGGAGGTGAGGTTCCGGCGCGGGCACACTTAGCCATGAAGGTAACCCAACATCTCCGAGGATACTTTTGCCCAGCGGCCCTGCCAGAAAACCGATAACGACAATAGCCAGGGCGATAATAATAACGATGATTAAAATAGGAAACGAGCACCCCAGGCAGCCGTGTTTCTTGGGCCCGGTCATTAGTCGTTCTCCTTATTTTTCTGGTCGTTGATAAGAACCTTAATCATGCGATAAACACCATAAATAGCTATTATCAACCCCACCAGCAAGCCAATGATTAAAAAAAGTGCGTTCTTACCGCTCAACCACCATCCAGCGAGGGCACCACCGACGATGCAGATCGCTATATAAAACCCAATACCGGTAATCCTTAACGCCGGCATCCATTTGTCCATACCGACCTCGCGGAACCCAACCTTGGATATAATAGCAGAATCCGCTACCACAGGTCAAAGTTTATAGCTCTTTGATATAGGACTTTCGACATATTTGCCGGGGAAAATGCACGCAAAGTAATAATCCAAAGGATTTTACAGATTTTTCCAGTTGATTTTTTAAACCAACAACTGAATTACCTGTTTAGACTTTCTTGCCCTTGAACGGGAAACTGCCGAAATCACCGGTTTTGACCCCGCCGGAGATATCATTGCCGGATACTTTGCCGGAACAATCGAGTCTCAGATTGCCTATCGGGCTGGAAATCTCCATACTCCAGGCGACGGTGTTGCTTTTGACGGTACCGCCACTAAAATCCACCGTGCCGAACATGCTTTCTATAGTGCCGCTTAATTTATCGCCGGCCGTCTTGAGGGTTACCGTTACTTCCTGTTTGCCCAGGTGAGTATCAATTTCAATTTTATAGGTACTGTTATCAGCCATGAAGATGCCTTCTTAAATATCAACGGCAGATAGAGAAGTTTTAACGCATATTAGCATCATGAAAAGTCATTGTCAAATAAGGGCCGACCTTGCGCGTTAAGCCCTTTTTATGATAGATTAGGAGTGACCGCGGGCCCGTAGTTCAGTTGGGAGAACGTTTGACTGGCAGTCAAAAGGTAGGGGGTTCGAATCCCCCCGGGT
>CAYGVP010000128.1:0-4552 GCA_964353385.1 uncultured Dehalococcoidaceae bacterium | reverse complement strand
AATCGACGATTAAGGTCCTTTCCCCGAGAGCTGTCATATCGGTCACCGCCCGCAGGGAGCGCCCGATGAGACGTTGGATTTCCTG
Organism: uncultured Dehalococcoidaceae bacterium; assembly: GCA_964353385.1. Lineage (GTDB taxonomy): Bacteria > Chloroflexota > Dehalococcoidia > Dehalococcoidales > RBG-16-60-22 > RBG-13-51-18. The sequence goes on along the minus strand of CAYGVP010000128.1, from coordinate 4,467 downwards.
GTTGCGTCCGCCCACATGTCCCTGGGTAGAGTCGCGCTGGTTGCGGGTAACGGTGGCGCGGGGGAGCATTGCGTATTCGGCGGTGACCCACCCGTTACCGCTGCCCTTGAGGAAGGGAGGCACTCTTTCATCGATGCTGACGGCGCAGAGGACATGGGTCTTGCCCAGTTTGATTAACGCCGACCCTTCGGCAAAACTCTGATAGCCGGGGATTATCTTAATAGGCCTTAGCTCATCATATGCCCGCCCATCGATTCTTTTCACAGGAATTCTCCAATCTATTTAGCGATATGTCAGAGTATAGCATTGATAATAGGGATTGGCAATTATATGCGATTCATTTGACATTTGTATTCTTTAGGTGTATATTTTGTGCCAATTGTAATTATTGATATAGAGGAGGAAAACATGACACTTAGAGAACCAAAACCAGCAGAAACCGCAAAAGGTGCAGCTTCAACTAATACAGACCCTCAACTTGAAAAGTACAGAATCAGAAAGGCTTTTTGGCTAGCAATTGTCGGCCTTGTAATTGCTGCTTTATTAGTGTTAATGCTTCTTGCTTATGGATTTACAGAATCTAAGGATATCGTTGCTGTAGTAGGCCTGTTTACCAGCGTTCTCGGGACTCTTGTTGGTGCATTCTTCGGATTACAAATCGGTTCAGCGGGAAAAGAAGCAAGCGATCAACGAGCCAATAAAGCCGAGCAAAAGTCCAATGCTCTTCTATCAGCTGCCAATATTGACTTAATAAAGAATGCGAAAGAGATTAATCGTGAGGCTTTTGAATAGAAATAAGTTGAATATGAAATTCAAACTGGAGGAATATTATGTTCATACATTTTGAAGACAAAACCGAATTCCAAATGAAAATATCCAATGAAGGTTACTTGTATGTATATTGCCCAAAAGACAAAAAATTATGGGGTAGCGTTCTTACCGTAATCCCTACTGAACAAAGAGTCCATAATATTGGCAGAAGTCCAACAGTATCCTTTGGTGAGGGAGAAGGCGCAGAAGCACGACACACACCTGCTGACGTAATAGGTAGCGTAACTCCGGATAAAATAACTACTTTCGCTAAAAAAGCATTCCCGGAAGCATTTATATAGTTAAAGGCTCTCCAAATAATCCTTCAGCCAGCTTAAAGCAGCCTCGGCAACGCTTTGCTTGTTTTCTTCTCGCGTGCCGTGGGATTGATACCTGCGGCTAAAAGCGCCTCCCAGGTGAGCTAACCCTATATAAAAAAGCCCCACCGGTTTTTCCAGCGTGCCGCCGCCCGGCCCCGCAATGCCCGTATCCGCAAGGCAGATATCAACTCCCAGCACTTTTCTGCCGCCGTCAGCCATCTCCACGGCAACCTGTGGACTCACTGCGCCGTGTTGTTCGAGAGTAGCGGATTTAACACCGATTATCTTTCTCTTTATATCGTTGGTGTAAGCCGTAACCGACCCCTTGAAGTAGTTTGAACTGCCAGGTACATTGGTGATAAGGTGGGAAATAAGCCCGCCCGTGCCCGATTCCACCACCCCTAAAGTGAGCCCCTTTTCCCGCAACAGCGCCCCTATTACGTATTCCAGGTCAGACATAGCTCTCCATCATAGCCACTGAAAGACATTTTTCTTTATAAAGTCAAAATTTTCTTTCACATTTTCCGCGCCGGTAACTATGCCCATATGTCCGGGCAGCAGATACTCAATATCAAGTTTAGCCAGCGTATCGATAGATTTTTTCAGGTCGTCGGCTTGCCCGCCGGGCAGGTCGACTCGGCCGGTGTTCATCTCAAAAAGTACATCGCCGCAGATAAGCACTTTATCTTTCCGCAGGTAAAAACAAACGCAGTCCGGGGAGTGACCGGGGGCGGCAATAATCTCTATTTTTATATTTCCTGATTTAATGATGGACTCTTCTAAAATATCATCCACGGTGAACTCGCCCGGCTGCATCCCGAAGACTCGCGCGCCGTCGACGACTACCAGCTGGTAGTTTTTCTTCTGGACGGGATACAGGACGATTTTAGCGCCGGAAAGCTTCTTGAAATCCTCGTTGGCGCCGCAATGGTCGATGTGAAGGTGAGTATTAACGATGGTGCCGATATCCTTTGGATTTATGCCGTCTTGCCGCATCGCTTCGACTAGACCCTTCAGAAAATCGGTGTTCCCGGGGTCGATAATTATGCCGGGGCTGCCTTTAATGACGTAGGTGTTGCAGTCCAGCATTCCCTGTTCCGGGTAGCAATATAGATTATTTATCAATTTCATGCTATATTATCTCCAAGCGGATTAAATTTGTTGTTAATATTATTATATCATGCCGGGCGATATGATAAACGATAAGGAGGCTAAAGTATGGAACTTACGGCATGGATTATAGCGGCATTAGGCACTATCAGCGCGGCACTGGGTGTGGTTAATATCCTAGATGTATTATCTGAACCTATTTTAAGCGATAAGCTCACCTGGATATTCTGGTTCGCGCTGGCGGGGATTTTATTCCTGGTGGCAATCTTCTTTATGGTGGGGCGCAAACAGAACTACCCTGAAGATTAGCCAAATCTAATTGGCATCGAGCGATTAATTGAGTGTTAATAAGGGCATCCGGCTGGCGGTAAAAGTAACGCCCAATGCCGGACGTAGCGAAATTACTGCCTTCAAAGACGGAGTCTTGCAGGTTAAAGTAAACGCAGCGCCGGAAAAGGGTAAAGCCAACAAAGAGCTTACCGATTTCCTGGCGGAGAAGCTGGGGATAAGAAAATCCTCCATATTAATCATTAAAGGGCAAGCCAGCCGCCATAAGGTTCTCTTGATACAAGGGTTAAGCGAAGACGCTCTATTAAAACTCATTAAAATGTAGGGGAAAAAGTGGGGGGGCGTTCGCCCCCCCCTGCTTTATTTCTTCAGATGTGATTTTATTTAAGACTTCTTCTTGCGGCGGCGCCACCAGGCAAAGTACAGGATTACTAGGATGATTATCCATAGCGGACTGAATATCCCCAGCCCGATAAAGAAAGCTCCCATGCCGCGGAAAAAGCTTAATAGGCCGTTCCAGGCGCTCTCGGCAACGCTGCTGGCGCTCCAGCCGGGACGCACCGTGATATAGTCTTTTCTCACATAACTCTCGGAAGTGCCCTTGTCATCGGTGACTTTTAACGTGACGGTAAAATCGCCGCTGGAACGGTAAATGTGAGCCGGGTTGGCATCGGTGCTTGTCGCGCCGTCACCGAAGTCCCATTCATAGGTATAAGGGGAGAAGCCGCCGGAAACATCGGCCCAAAACTGGATAGTGCTGCCTTCCTTGACCGTGCGGGTCTCGGCTATAAATTCCACGATAAGCTTGGACTGTTCCAGAGTAACGGTGAAGAAAGCCAGGGAAGCACTCTGCTCCAGGTATTGCATCTGGCCTTTTAGCACCTCAATTTGCCCCCTGGTACTGGTAAGCTCCCTCTGGACCGCCAGGATTTCTGTAACCGTGCCTGCCTGCTTCATCAGTTCAAGCAGCTGCGTTTCGCTGGCTTCAAGATTGCGCAGCCTGGATGCGAGGTCGGTATATTGCTCGGTAACATCCTGCCCCGTAGTGGATTCCGACTTCACATCAACTGCCAGGTTGCGCAAAGCCTGGAGAGTATCGTTAAAGTGGTTGGAGTTCACCCTGAAGCTGATATTTGCATACAGTTTGTTCTTGTCTTCGCTGATATTCGAGTTAACGACAAAACCGCCGTACGACCCGGCTAGCGTATTGATTTGCTGCAGTGCAGCAGAAACATCATCGACAACGAGAGTCAAATAAGCGTTGCGAATTACCATGCGGTCGGTTGTTGTAGCGTAAGAAGTGCTATACGTTTCCCCGCCTTTTCCCGGGCTGGTAGTCGTGGTAGGTGCTACAGTAGCCATTGTCGTCGTGGGCGGTATTCCTATAATTGTGGGACGTGGTTGCGTCATAACTACCCCGTCGGGCATCTCTGGTATAGCCTCATAAGGACCTGTCTCTGCGCTGGCGCAGGCAACCGCCCCGGAAACAAGTGAAGCTACCAGTAAAACTAGCAAGACAAATGAAATCTTTTTCATAATACCCCCTTATTCATGACCGTTCTGCTATATTATAACGCAGAAAGCAAGAAAAGGTTGCTTTTATACCCGGGGAAACATTTCAGGGGACTCTGTAAAGCTGCGTTGCTGGTAAATTTTATCTACCGAACCACGATGTCGGAACCGCCACCGTTATTTATAATAAAACACGCTGCATATCGTCAGTGTAGCGCATGAAAAGAATATTTTATTTCCGGTTGAGAATTTCTCTCACGCTGATGCGCTTTTCATTGTATTCTTTAATAATCTTCCGCCCTTCATCGGTCAGGCGGGCATAACCGCCGCGCGGTCCCCCGGTGGACTTTTTCACCAGCGGCGTCGGCGCTAATCGGTTCATGGCTTCCACCCAGAGCCAGGCGTTGCGGTAAGCCAGCTTCATCGA
>CAYGVP010000127.1:0-4590 GCA_964353385.1 uncultured Dehalococcoidaceae bacterium | reverse complement strand
GAGAAACAGCCAAAATTAAATCCAAATAGAGAAGCAAAACCAAAGATTCCAACTCCAGATGAATTGCAACTTACTCCTGATAAACTCATGAGTAACTCCGGACTAACTCCAGATGAAGTCGGGATAAACTCCCCTTTAAGTAAAGTAAAGCAAAGTAAAGTAAAAGTAAAGAGCATACATCTTGATTGCATCGAGTTGACTGAAGATGAATATAAAAAACTCAAAACCAGATATGGAGACGAGGGAGCATTAAAAGCCATCGAAATACTCAACAACTACAAAATGAAATCAGGGAAAACATACAAGTCTGATTACCATGCCCTTTTGGAAGATTGGGTAAAGGAGAAAATTGATGGAACGAATACAGGATATATTCGACCAGGTTTTAAGAGAGAAACAGAAAGATACGATCCAGAACTGGAAGCCGGAATCAGAAAGGCCCAGGAGCTTGAACGCAGGAGACTCGAAAAACGTGCTGCTCAAGAGGCCGCCAATCATTCCAACATCCCTGACGGTTAATCAAATAGTGGGTGATTATTACGAGGACTATTTGACACATCTTGAAAATTACCAGCGTCTCGGAATGTCATGGAATGAATACGCAATCAAAGCAAAAATAACCTCATCCCTGAGAAGAGAGTTCGCAAAGATACTCAGGGATCTACACGACAATGGATTCTACGGACCTGAAGCAATCAATGGTGAAATAGTATGTTACACCCTGGTGGAAGCACCAAGAGTAAAAAAGAGGGGAGGATAATAACATGGCCTACACAATATTCCTCATATGCCTGGTAGCGCTGGCGATCGCATTCCCTTGGCTGTGGATTCTCTACATCGCAATCATCGCATGGGAATACATGCAAAACTTCTGAGATGATTAAGGACGATCCCGTATGTAAACAGTGCATTAATAAACGAATATGCCGGGGAACGTGCCCACCTCTCATCTGGATCAACGGCTACATTCCCCGCAAAGAACCACTATTCTCAGAAATCAACAACCCATTCCTGGAACATTACAACTACAATGAAACCATAGCAGAACTTATCGAAGACAGACGAGAACAATTCGACAACTTGCACGAAATAAAAAACGTCCGGCGCCGCGCAATCGCCGCCATGCTTTCAGTCAAAATAACCAAAACCGCCATCAGCAAGCTGCTAAATATGTCACTACGCCAAATTATACGCATTACCCATAAAAAACAACCATTTATAAAATAATAACACACCACAAATGTCCCTTTCATGCGTATATATAATAAATAAAGTACCGCAAGTGTTCTCCATAGCGTACAGCGCAAGCTGATAGCGGAGACAACCAACAACCCGGAGATTTACTCATCATGGTTGCTGCTCAAGTTAAGAAGCCCCACAAACAACACGTCGCGGTAGATGTAAACTCCGCACTCAAACTCAGAGTAGAAAACAAACTCTCCTACCAACAAATCGCCAACTTACAAGGTACATCAAGAGCAGGTATCCATAAAGCATTAAAAAGGTTTCTCCCAACAAAAGAATCTGAATACTTCCAAGCTAATAAAGCAGATATCCTCAATAAAGTGCAGATGATGATAGTCGAGCAAGTAGATCAGAAGCGATTAAAGGGTGCCTCGCTTAACAATCTTGCATATGCTTTCCAAAACTTCCATAATTCCGAGAGGCTAGACAGAGGTGAGTCAACAAGCAACGTGGACATCCGCTCCATTACGGCCAGGGCAGACACCCTCCTGGAATACCTCAAGGTGGAGGGAAATACCGTCGATCTTGAGAAAATCAATGAAAAAGAATGAGGGTTGAATGTGATAATGCATAAATATAACCCTCCACTAATGAAATCAATAACTTATAAAGATAAGTAGTTTACATAATGCAGGTTATCAGACATAATCAGGGTATTCTTAATGTTGGTGGAGTGAGAGGCTCAAAAAAGCTATGCTTTTGGGTACATATAGGAATTTTCACCTTAAGGGCCGGGTGGGGGTAGACTAAATCATCATTGTTAGCCTATTTCCCTCTTTCTTGGCGAAACACTAAAGGGGGTTTGGGGGGATAGTAATGCCGGCTAAGTCACAAGCACAAGCAATCGTAGCGGCCATAGCGGAACACGATCCAGGAAAGCTGTACAAGCGGAACCAGGGGATGTTGGGGATGAGCCAGGGGCAGTTGAGAGAGTACGCGAGCACAAAGAGGGCGGGGTTGCCTGTGAAGATAACGAAGAAGAGGAAGGGGCGTGGCAAGTAATATGGGGCTTTTAACGAACTCATACTTTACTCCAGACGCTAATTTAGAGAAGTTTTATATTAAGAGTTTATTGAATCAGCACAGGGATAAGAATTTTGTGCAAAGGATATTGGAGCCGGACAAGTGGGGGGTTATTGAGGGAGCGCAGGGTCAGCCAGGAGATTCTTATTCAACGCATGTTATGAGTTATGCCACGAATGACAAGGGTGCCTTTGTGTATCCGGAGGTTGTGTATGATCCTGATGCGGGCAAGTTGAAGCAGTTGTCCCGTGATGAGGCGAAGAAATATGCGTTGAAAACGGGGGAGTATTTGCCATTTGATAGTGAAGATGCTGCGAAGTGGTTTGCGGAGAATTATAAGAAGATTTGGTAGGTGGAGGCTTGGCAAAGGCAGCGGTAAGTAAGAGGAAGACGCGGGAAGAGGAGCAGGCGGAAGCGAGTCGGTTATTGGCCGAGATGGAGGCGTTCTATCGGTCGAACCGGCTTTACTGTTTTCGTGAGCCGATGAGTGCGTCGGAGTTGAAGTTAGCGGAGTTAAGTCCTGGGGAGAGGTTATGGATGCCGCCGAACCCGAAGCAGGCGACGTTGTTGAATGCGTGGGATGACAGGAAGTACCGGGTGTTTACGTTCACGGGTGGAAACAGGTCCGGCAAGACCACGATTTTAACGATCATTGGGTTGAGTGTGATGTTTGGGGAGTGGTTATGGAGCGGGCGGAAGTTTTCTTTTACGCATCGGAAGCCTCGCAAGGTAAGGCTGGTGGGACAAGGGTGGGAGAGTCATATCAAGGCCGTTGTCTTACCCGCGTTACAGTGGTGGTGGCCGAAGAGCCGTGGGTTAAAGACGAAGAAGAACAACCAGGGCGTTGACGCTGTATGGCAGGACATGGTGACGGGATCTGCGCTGGAGATCATGTCGAACTCCCAGGAGAGCGATGTGTTTGAGGGGTGGGAGGGTGACCTGGTGCTGTATGATGAGCCGCCAGACCGTGACGTGAGGATAGCGTGCGCGAGGGGCTTGATAGATCGTGGGGGGAGAGAGCTGTTCGGGGCCACGTTGCTGAAGCAGGCGTGGATACACAGGGAAGTGATACGGATGCGTACCGAGGACGGCCGTCCTGATCCCACGGTGTTCAATGTGAACTCGGAAATCTACGACAACATCGGGTATGGGTTGACCGAAGAGGACGTTGCGCAGTTTGCAAAAACCTTGAAGCCGGAGGAGAAGGAAGCGAGGCTTAAGGGTAAGCCGTCATACATGAGTTCCCTGGTGTTCCCGAAGTTCGACAGGGAGAAGCATGTGAAGGAGCCGTTTGCGATTCCGTTGGACTGGCTGGTGGATGTGAGCATTGATTTTCATCCGAGCAAGAAATGGGCGATTGTGTTTCTGGCGACTGCCCGGAACAATATAAAGTACGTCTGTGATGAGATCCATGAGTTTGGGAACCCGAAGGCGATTGCGGAGGAGGTGATCCGCAGGGTGCACCGGAACCAGTATCGTATAAACCGTGTTACCATTGACCCATTATCAAGGGGAGACCAGAACAACGAGGCGACGGTTTTTGAAAAGGTCGAGCAGACCCTGGGGTCGCGCAACATAGGCCTTGAGGTTGCGAGCAAGGACAAGGATTCCGGGATTGCGTTGGTGAACAACCTGTTGTGGACGGAGAACGAGATGCCGGGGTTGTATTTCTTTCGGGATTGCGTGAACACGATACGGCAAACGGAGGATCTGATGTACGATCCGGAGAGCCTGAAGCCGACGGCGATGAAGGTTGAGGATGACTTTACTGAGTGTTTATACCGGCTGGCACTGATAGATACGACCTGGTATCCAGAGCGGATGATGTCGGTGAGCGAACAGAGAAACGTGATGCTGTAGGAGGTGCGATGCAGGGAATAACAGTAAACATAACCGTCGGGGGAGACAAGAAGGGGCTTCTGGGCAAGTCGTTGACGGAGATCCGGGCGGCGAAGCCGGAAATTAAAAAGAAGAAAAAGAAGAAGGCGAAGGACAAGGGGCTTCTTGCGAAGGTTCTTGAATCAACGGTGCCTTATAAGCAGTGGGAAACTGAAACGGTATGACGAAGGGGTATGTAAGAATAGCGGATACCGTGCCGGTCGCGGACAAATACAGGCTGTCCGACTATGACGTGTCGGGAAACCCGCTTTATGTGGGGATGGTGGATGAAAACGGCTCCTGGTACATCACGAGGATAGACACGGCAATGCGGCAGGCGCGGTATGCGAAGGGGACATCCGACTATGCGACGAACTGGAGCGGGCGAGCCGCATTGAGTTACGATTATTATTTTACCGTATATTAATGCTTAGAGGCAGACGA
>CAYGVP010000126.1:0-4612 GCA_964353385.1 uncultured Dehalococcoidaceae bacterium | reverse complement strand
CTGGGTTTTGCTATTACCGCCCTCTGGCAAAGCCTGCATTCAATTATTTTACCCTTACGTATAGAAGACTTCGTTTCTAAAGGGCAAGAAAATACATATCTTAGTATCATTACGGCTTGTGGTTTATTATTAGCGATGTTCGCCCAACCCATTGCCGGTGATATTAGCGATGCTTCGAGTTCCAAATGGGGTCGCCGCCGACCTTTTATCTTTATTGGTATTCTGGTGGCTGTTTTACTGCTGCCCGGTATTAGCCTGGCTGGCAGCTTCGCTGTTTTATTTGTTGTTTGGTGCCTATTGCAGGTCGCCGCTAATACCGCGCAAGGGCCTTACCAGGCGTTTATCCCGGAAATGGTGCCGGCGGATAAACATGGTATGGCTTCCGGTTTCAAGGGCTTGTTCGAGTTGGCCGGTGGCGTTGCATTCGTTGTGATTGCCGGCCGTTGCTATAATGAAACTAGCGGACTTGGCGGGCTCTGGCTGGTGCTGGGGTTTGTGGGATTTGTTTTGTTGGTGACCATGTTCGCCACGGTATTCCTCGTCCGTGAACCTCCGGCCACTGCTGTCAGCCGCAGGTCGCCCTTCGCCACTTTATCACACGCCTTCAGTAGAGACGTCTGGAAGAATTCCAGCTTTGTCTGGTTTCTTCTCTCCCGCCTGCTCGTCTATATGGCTTTTACCACTATTCAGCAGTTCGCTCGTAATTACTTAAAATACGTCGTGGGTGTCCCCGACCCTTCTGCGTCAGTTGCAAATTTTATAGCTGTAGGTGCTGTTGCGATGATTATTGTGGTCTGGCCGGCCGGCTATCTTTCCGATAGGATAGGCAGAAAATCGCTTACGGTTATCTCCGGTCTGCTTGGCGCTTTGGGCATCGGCATTATCGCTCTTGTTCATGAAGAGGGGATTATTCTCTGGGCAGCCGGTATCATCGGCGTGGCCATGGGTATCTTTAATAGTACCAACTGGGCGCTGGCTACTGATTTCGTTCCTAAGAATGAAGAGGCGCGCTATCTCGGCATCGCTAATATGGCTACGGCTGGCGGCGCCGTTTTAGCACGCGCTATCGGCCCGGCTATCGATGCCATCAACGGCGTTAGCGCCAATAGTGGCTACGCTTTCATGCTGATAATGTGCGTTGTCTACTTTATCGGCGGGGCGGTTTTTGTCCTCGGCGTAAAGAAGCGTTCCTAACTTAACCAAGGTATTGCCTGGAATATTACCGAGCCGACATAAGCTGCCGTAATATATAATATCGTCCTTCCCGCCCAGCAGGCGAGGAAAAACCTCCACCACGGCATCCTCATTGCGCCCGCGATAATCCCGACGATATCGAAAACGAACGGAAATATTGAAAGAATGAAGACGGCTATCCATCCCCACCGAATGACCCATCTTTCTACCCTGGTGTAAATATTCATCTTCGCCAGTAAGCCGCGGCCAGCCCGCCCGGCGATATAAGCCGTCATCTCACCGATACCCGCCCCGATACCCCCTATCATACCCACCAGTAAAGGTGAAGGTAAAACACCTCCCAAAGAAGAAACTACCGCCATAGCGCTGACCGGCAAGATAATCGTCGCATTTAAAAAAATGCTGATAATGAACACCCCGGCATAGCCGTATCCCTCGAGGTCTTTAAAAAGCTGTTTGTTGTTGATGTAAATGATGCTGAGTGTTGCGATGATACCTATCGTAAAAAGCAGACCCAGCAGAGGAATGTATCTTTTTCTTAGCCAGCCAATTATCTTCTTTATGTCAAGCTTGCTGCGCTTCTCTTCAACCATACTTTGTCGATTATACCATTTGCTCAACATGTTTAGATATATCACCACTTGTTTTTTTAGTCTTCTCATAGTTATAATAAACGGTAATCTGAAAGGAGATACCAATATGCCGTCCTATGCCTATTTTCAAAAGAAAATCGTGCCCCTGGAGGAAGCGAAAATCGGGATTATGACCCATTTCCTCCACTACGGCACAGGTGTCTTCGAAGGTATCCGCGGCAACTGGAACGATAAGCAAAAGCAAACCTATATCTTCCGCCTTAAAGAGCACTTCGAGCGTCTGGCAAAAGGCTGCCATGTCCTGAATATTAAATTGCCTCTTTCTATCGATGAACTCTGCCGCAAGACTGTAGAACTGGTGGCTAAATGCGGCTTCAAGGAAGACGTCTATATCCGGCCGCTAGCTTATACAAGCTCACAGGCGTTAGGCGTGCGTCTTCATGACCTCGAACATGATATTTTCATCTTTGTAATGCCCTGGGGACCTTATCTGGATGTAGATAAAGCACGGTGTGGCGTTTCTTCCTGGCATCGCCCGGAGGATAACGTCATCCCGCCCCAGATTAAAGCTACCGGTATCTATATCAATAACGCCTTAGCAAAAACCGAAGCTGTCAATAATGGTTATGACGAAGCCATAATGCTAGCCCCGGACGGTCATATTTCCGAAGGAAGCGGTGAGAACATCTTCCTGGTGGCGGACGGTAAGCTTGTTACACCCGCTACCAACAATAACATACTTATGGGTATTACCAGGAATACTGTGATTGAGCTGGCAGAAAAAGAGCTGAGTATACAGACGATTCATCGGTCTATTGACCGCAGTGAATTATATATCGCCGACGAGTGTTTCCTGACCGGTACCGCTGCTCACGTGACACCGGTGGCGGAAATAGACCATCGCAAAATCGGTAATGGTGAGATAGGACCAATTACGGCTAAAATACAGGAAATTTATGCGAAAATCATTCGGGGTGACCACCCTAAATATATGCACTGGTGCACGCCGGTCTACAAGAAATAAAGCACGGTTCAATTTACTCGTCTGACTACTGCGATAACCTTACCCTGGATTTCAATATTATCCGGTTGGGTAAAAAATTCCCGCATCTGGCTGTTGGCTGGCTGAAGACGGACTCTATCCGACTCTACATATACCTTTTTTAAAGTTACTTCCTTTTCTGATTTCAACCAGACGGCAGCCATCTGGCCGTTTTCGACGGTATTGACATGCTGCATAAGAACGATATCACCGTCATTTATTAGAGCGTCTACCATAGACGTTCCTTTTACACGCAGGGCATAAACATTCTCTCTACCCCGGGTGAGTTCTAACGGTACATCCATTGTCTCTGATACCGCAGCAACATCCCATATGTCAGGCGTTGGTACCGGGATTGGTTCACCGGCTGCTATCATACCAATTACCGGCACAGTTGATATATTCTCTGTAACTTGCGATTTAGTAAGCAGCTTGATACCCCGTGAAATCTCGGCATTACGACTGATAACGCCACGACTTTCCAGGATATTCAGATTATAATCCACTACCGATGTTGAACTGATGCCGCATCCTTTCTGAATATCACGAATAGTGGGAGGATAGCCTTTCTCAGAAAGAAAATTATTTATATATCTCGTAATACGCCTTTGCTTATCTGATAGCTTTTTCATGTCTTTTTCCAAACCAGAAAAAGAAGATAAAGAACACCTGTTCTAACTATATAATAAAAAATCCTTTCTGTCAATATAGGCAGGTGGTATTTTTTAAGGAATGTAAGGCAGATATGCAAAGCTTTACGTTTTAGACTTCATCAATAGCATCGCAGACTTCAGCGGAGCGCTTTGCTCCAATGGTCTCTATCGCCAGTTTATCCATTTCCAGTTGTACCGGTATCGGATAATCACCGGTAAAGCAGGCCAGGCAGAAAATCTCTTTGGGTAATCCCACAGCTTTAATAAGGCTTTCGATACTCAAGTATCCTAATGAATCGGCGCCGATAAACCTACAAATCTCCGGAACGCTTTTCTGGGCGGCAATTAATTCTGCCCGCGTCGCCATATCCACTCCGAAAAAGCAAGGGTATTTTATCGGAGGCGCACAGATGCGCATGTGAACCTCTTTAGCTCCCGCTTTACGTAACAGCCTGACCACGCTGGGAGTCGTCGTGCCGCGCACAATGCTGTCATCAACCACCACTACTTTTTCCCCATCCAGTACCTGCGGCAGCGGATTGAACTTTAGCTTTACGCCGAGGTCTCTCATGCGCTGGTCCGGCTCAATAAAAGTGCGCCCGACATAGCGATTCTTTATCAGTCCTTCAACGACGGGAATGCCGGATTCCCGAGCATATCCTGTACCGGCTGCGGTCGCTGAATCAGGTATTCCCATAACTATATCAGCATCAACGGGATACTCGCGTGCCAGTCCTGCGCCCATAGCCTGGCGAGCCGGGTAAAGTAACTTACCGTTTATTACGCTATCGGGTCGGGCAAAATAAATATATTCAAAGATGCATGTTCCACGCTTGGTTGAATCTCCCGGATAGCTCTGGACACCGTTTTCGTTGATCAATACTATTTCGTCAGGTGCAATTTCCTTTACAAATTCAGCGCCGATATGGTCGAGGGCACAGGACTCTGAAGCAACTGCCCAACCGCTATCCACCTTACCCAGGCAAAGCGGCCGCACGCCTAACGGGTCACGCACGGCGTATAATTCCTGCGGCGTTAATATAACGAGGGAATATGCTCCTTGAAGCCGGCGCATGGCATACCTGATTTTCTCTAGCATCATCCCCGCGGAAGAAGATAATATAAGATTA
>CAYGVP010000125.1:0-4644 GCA_964353385.1 uncultured Dehalococcoidaceae bacterium | reverse complement strand
TGCTTTTGCAACACACCCATTACTTGTGCAACATCGTTCAAATCAATACCATATTGGGTAAGTGCCTGGGAACCCGACATTACAGCATCAACAAACTTAGAAACACCCATACCGCTTCTTTGTGCGGCAAAAGACAACTTTACATACTTATCCGCAGCATCCTCTAAAGTATCACCATAATTTATAACCAAATTGTTTACGTTTTGAGCCGCAGTCCCCGTTGCAAGATTGAAATGCTTATCCAAACCTAATGTAAGCGTAACAACATTTTTACCAACTTCACCCAACTTCTTATCAAACCGATCCATAATTTGATCAGTTGTGTAACCCGCATCAATCATCGTCTTTATTGTAGATTGAACCTCTTCTCTGCCAATACCATAATACCACTGCGCTTTTTCTTGAAAATCCGAAAACCATTTTGATGCATGTTTGGTAGATTTCGAAAAGAAATCACTCGTACTTGCCTCAAACACATTTAACATTTCCCCAGCTTCAGCAGCTTTACGATCCCTCTCTTTAAAACCTAAAAGAATACTCCCCAAAGCCATCCCAAAAATACCACCAGCAAACAAACCCCCCGTCAATTGAGAAAAAATACTTTGGGCTTTACTCTTTGCTTGAGACATTTCCTTTTTAACTTTGTCCCAAATATGTGTAAACATGTCTTCTAATTTCTTGTCCAATCCTGCAAACTTTTTATCAACCTCATCCAAACGCTCCATTAATTCTTCAAGTTTGCTTTTTGTTTTTTCTGTCCCCTCTCCACCTTCAGAATCAGATCCCTTAACCCCACCGGGAAGAACATCTTCAGTACGTTCGTGTACTGTATCGGGGGCACCACCCGCACCCGCAGCTTGCGACAATTTGGAAATATCTGTATTGCTAATATCTTTCAATTTCTGCGAAATTTCCGCAGATTTCTTTTGATACTCTTCCAAATACCCGGAAGTTTCCTTCATATGCTTTTCAAACGATTTGAAACCCGTATCCGAAAGCACCCCCATATTGGAAAGTGTTGTAAAAAGGGTATTGGCTTGGTCCTGAAGACCTTTCATATCAACAGAAACTTGACCAGCAATCTTGTGAATTGTTTCACCAAAATCCGTAAACGATTTGTTCAAGTTCGTAAACTGTGAAGTGAATGATGTGAAATCAAACGTTAAGAGGTATTCTTGAGGGGTCGGCATAGCACTTTACCTATTCAGAACTTACTGTTACACGCCGTTTTGATTTTGCAATCGGCCTTTCATCAACAGGTTCAGCCTTAATTGAAATCTTCATTGGCACTTCTTCTTTTTCTTGCTTTACTTTGGCCTCCTCTGCCAAAGGCTTTACCACATTCTCATTAAGCCACTTCGTCTCAGGAGCAGCCCGTACCGCATATTTTTTCAACTCCTCCGGATCATCCAAAAACACAATGTCATCCTTCATGAACTCATCTAATTCTTCTTCTGACATTGCTTCGGACTTTCCTAGAACTTCCTCATTCTCCAAATCCTTAGCGGCCTCTTCCTGCTGTCTCAAATCATCATTGCGCTGTACAAATGCTTCAATAAACCCTTCTCTTGCCGTCATCACCGCAAGAGGTATATATTCGTTCTCAGTGGGCCTTCTCAATAATCCATCTTCATCCTCCATTGGCATCAAGTTCAAACCAAGAATATTCAACAATTCTTTACGAATCGCCTTGAACAAGGTACCAACTTCTTCTGCCCGTCGCTCCTCCTTCATCCTCAAAACTTCGTATTCAAACATCCATTTCGTTTCATTCATGTTCGAAACAATAGGATCAGAAATCAATACCCCTTTGGATTCGAGTACCTTAGCCTTTAACAGAACCTCAGTAACTACTCTGCGCCAATAGGGGAAGGCTCGGTCGTACTCTGATCCGTCGTCTCCTGTTCCGAACTCTCCCCGGAGGATTTTTTTAGCGTTGCAATTGCCTCCAGTCTGCGAGTCTCAAGTTCCTGCCATTTTTCCCAAAGTTCTGCAATACCTTCAGGATAACGATCAGCAAGGAACTTCATCAAATGCTCTGCACAGAAATACTTCCGTGCATAAGAATTCATATTAACTAGTTCTCTACGGGTATCTTCCGGGAGTTCTTTCCAATCTGATTCAAAGTATTCAAAAACATTGATATCATCAATCTTGCGAATCCCGATAGCAAGTGTTGGGAGCCGGAAAGACGCAACTGCGGACAATTTGTTTCCCATATTCACATGGGACATACGCCAATTGGATTCCTCTTCATTCAACAGAGCAAAGGTCCAGTTGTGGTTAAAAATGCTGAACGTATCAGAAATATTTCCGGTAACATCCAACTCTTTGCCAATGTCATCAAGCAATAGTTTAAAATTTTTGGGATTTGTAGTAGACATTGTAGCTTTCGCTCACTTTCTCTCGCCAGAAGCGAGGTTAAAAACTCGCCAACCCGCAACTATTACAGGAAGGCTCTTACGCGCTCATACATCAAACTAGCAGACACATTTACAATACGATCCCCGTTCGCAGTCAAACTACGACCGAGATTTGTAAACCAGCAGCCAGTATAAACATAGAGTTCAACAGACCCGTCAGGATTTGACCACTTCTCAGAAATCTCAAGCGGATTAGCTTGGTCCGTCAACATTTGAATACTAAAAGAAGTTCCCCAGGCTTGTTCCATCTTCTTTTTGTACAGGTCATACCGAGAAACTTGAATAGTCAAACCTGAAATGTTTCCAGGAACGTTCTCATAAACTTCACCAGTAGTCGCTGAGTTCAATTCATATGTGGGAACAACCCCACGAGTCTGCTGCGGATTCCACGTCTGAATCTGCCCGATGGTAACCCCGTTCGCACGGATAGCTACCGCATGGGAAGTGCGGACTGTTGTCTTTGGAATGCTCATTTACTTATCCTCCACTAGTTTTCGACACTAGGACTAAAACAAAAAACGGGTTGTGGGCACAATGCAGTACGCATCTCCGTGCTTTCAATACTACCAACACGGATAGTATCTCCGGACACTGACCTCCACCCGAGGTCATTAGCGGCCTTTGCTATATTCTGGGCAGCATTTTCATCTCTTCCTAAAGACAAACCACAAGCAGGACATTCATGCATTCTGTCTCCTATAGACTTCCGCACAAACGTTCCACAACCAGAACACTGCTGCGACGTGCCTTTTGGGTTTATACGTACAAAAGGATAACCAGCTTCTTCCGCTTTGTTTTCCAAATGCGTACTAAATGTTGCCCAAGAAGAATCCATCATATTCTTATGCATTTCACGAACACTGTGGAAAGACATACCAACAGGTATAGACCTTTTGTTACTTAAAAGATCTTCTATATCAAGTTCCTCAACTGCAAAACCATCATACTTATTTACTAAAGAAGCCACAGTTTGATAAATAAAATTCTTCCTTCTATTTGCCAATTTTGCATTAAGACGAGCATATACATCTTTAGCTTTAAAATAATTGTTGGAGCCCTTTTTCTTCCTACTTAAAACACTCTGGGCCTCCCCTATCTGCTTTTTAGTCTGCTTTAAAAAATGTGGATGATCTACTTTATCCCCATCAGACAATGTAGCAAAAGTCTTAATTCCAACGTCGATGCCCACACCATGCTTTGAAGAAGACACAGCAGGGGCTTCTCCTACATCAAGAAGAAAATGTGCCCACCATCGACCGGACTTTTTAACCAAAGAAAGCCTAACAATTTCCCCGGAAAAAAAGATAGAATTTTTCATTCTGAGGGGTATCTTATTAGGACCAAAAGTAAAAATTAATTTCTTTCCCTCAATTTTCCAATGCTTCTTGTCAAAAAGAAGAGAAGTGAATCTGCCAGCACCGCGATAACGTGGGAAACCTGGCTTCTCCCCCCTTTTTAACCTACCAAACGCCCTTTTATATGCCTTATCCAGTCTATCCAAAACAGTAATTCTAACTAAATTAATAGGAAGATTTTTATAAACTTCATCGTCTGCACGGAGTTGCGTTAATTCCTTGCACTGATCATAATAAGACAAAGAAAGTTTTTGCTTATCCCAAGCATCTTTCCTCTGTTGAAGAGCCGCATTGTAAAGTTCCCGACAAAGCTCTAATGCAACAGAAAGTTTTTCTTCCTGTTTTGGAGCCTTACCAAGTTTTACTCTACAAGTACGAAACATTTAAAACCTCAACAAAGTCAAACAGTTAGGCCGAAACGCCCCAAAATGGATTGTCTACTGAGTATTCGCCGAAGAATCTCTTTGCTGGATACCGCAGGTTATACCAATACTTGAATAGATAAGTCCTTGGATCTGTTGAAGATTGGAACACTTGAATATCCGTCTTCGGATCAATATCCCTTGTTGAACCATCGCTATTCTTGTATGGACCAATTGTCCCATTATTGATATTGGCCAGAATACCCAACATGATCCATTTCTTCACATCAGTAATGAAGTCGGCAAGATCATCAGGAACAACCCCCACTACGTTATTGTAAAGTAGTGAATCAACCGTTGCAGTGACAGCATCCTTCTGAGCCGAAGAAGCGGGCTCCTCAAACGAAACAACCTTGCCTCCACCAGCTTCAGTCGTGAGCGGGTCAAGAAGAACAAACTTCCCTGCGTCCTGAGTAACAACGCAAACGCCATTCCCGGCCAGAG
>CAYGVP010000124.1:0-4649 GCA_964353385.1 uncultured Dehalococcoidaceae bacterium | reverse complement strand
AGAACAGAAGCTGAGGAAACTTCATTAGAATTAGAACCTAATTTAGATTTAGTGGTTAATAATTTAGATTTAGACATTAAAGATTCTAATTTAGATGAAGTAACTAATGAAGCTGAGGAAAGTGTATTAGAAGTAGAAGACCCTGATCGTTATATTACAATAGATGAGTATATTAAATATAAAGACTCTGTAGGTAATACTTTTGAAGCTCCTGTAGTTCCACCATGTGCAGCTCATGATTCAGAACCAGGAGATGATTTTGATTTTGATTTGAGTATAGCAGATGATGATGATGATGTAGAATTAATATTTTAAGAAAATGTTTTAATGGTTAATAAAACAAACAAAGAAGGGGTATGGCTTTTAGCTGTGCCCCTTTTTTTTTAACTTTGAATTATGAAAAAACAAATAGAAGCAGTAGAAAAGTTCCATAATGCATTTGGACAAGAGAATGGTAAATGGCCACAACCACTTACTAAAGATGAGTATGAACTCAGATATAGATTAATGGCTGAGGAGAATTATGAATATCAAGAAGCATGTGAAGCTAACTCATTAGTAGAAATTGCTGATGCTCTTGGTGATCAGTTATATATCTTATGTGGTACAATTCTTAAACATGGTATGCAGCATGTCATAGAGGATGTGTTCGATGAGATACAAGCTAGTAATATGAGTAAACTAGGAGATGATGGCAAGCCTGTTCTCCGTGATGATGGTAAAATATTAAAAGGACCTGGTTATTTTAGACCAGACTTGAGCAAATTTATAGGGGAACAGTAGTTCCCCTTTTTTTTCTCTTCTTACCTAAAGAAACTTGATTCAAATGCTTTTGTAGCTTCTTTAGGATCAAAGTTATATCCTGATTGACCCATTAACTTTAAGAATGCTGCCCAAGCTTTATTATCTCCTTTTTCCCAAACACCAGAATCTCTTTTATATTCTTCAGTAATATTCCAAGGTAAAGTTTGATTAACAAATTTGATGAGCCTATCTACAGTACTAGTCATTGCGGTAGGTGATCTAAAGATACGGATAGCATCTATAGGATTTATATATGATGCTGTTTCAGATCTCATCCTTATTGTTTCATATAGTAAGAAATTATACATATATGATTCTTTTAATGGATCATTATCATCATCTGGATCTACTAATATCTGTGTTAAGATAAAACCTAATGTTGCCAAACCAAAAATTAAACCAAATTCAGCTAATGCTTTTCTAATCTGAGATTTTTGAAAAGGACTATAAGTTGACCAATTTTTGATTATATTAAACTTATACTGCTTTAAATCTAAAAGCATTGTATCTGCAAAAGTTCTATAGTATCCTTCTGTTGGTGTACCAATTTCATGATCCATTGAAGCTCTTTTAACCCTTCTTTTGTATCCAGGAGCAACATGTTTTCTATACATTAAAGCCAATCTACCTGCAGAATGTTTTGCAATAGTTGCACTATCAAAATCATTATAGACACCATTCATATATTTATTAAGACCATGAAGTCTTGCTTGAATATCTTGTCTATACATTTCACTGTATGGTATATAAACAGTATCTCCATCAGGATCTTTTTCTATTTGACCATTATTATCAGTCTTAGCAACTTTAACTTTGCTGTGTATGTCTTTTACTCCATATGCATTATAAGCTTGAAGTAATGATATCTCTTGATTTTTTGCAATGTCTAATACTTTCATTGAATCTAACAAAGCACACATAGTAGAAACTTGAAGTTCATACTCTCCAAATTTCATGTTAAAAAATAAGGTATCTGTTCTTATAAGTTTATTTAATAAACCTTTAGAAACTTTTTTACCATATTGATCTTTAAAGTTACCTTGCATAGGATCAAATAACTCTACCATTTGACCAAGTAAACTAGTTGGTGTTGGTAAAGCAAAATCATTTAATACTCCCGGGAGATTCTTAGCCAAGAAGGCTTTACCTCTAGCTACGTTTCCTGCATTAAAGAATTGACCACCGGCAGCTTCAATAGCCAATTGAATATTACCTTGTACGTTATTGGCAACACCCTTAAGTAAGTCCGCTGCTAATGAAGTAATAGCAGCTATGCTCATTCCTTTATTAGCAATTTTATTAAAAGAAACTCCTCCCCAAAATTCTTCTGCTTTTTGCATCTCTCCATATATAACCATATTAAGAAACTCATTAAAATGTCTTGCAGAATAGGGCTCTCCATTTTGGCGTATATATTCTTCAAATCCCATTTTATTTGCAAAAGCATCTAATACAGCTTGACCTTTACTATTAGTTAAAGGAACTTTTCTATCTCCAATTACTGCCTTCATTAATGATATTTCAGAGTTAACCTCATTCAATGCATCATATCTGTTAGCCATTGCACTAAATAATAAGATGGAAGATGCAAAATCTAATGTTACATCTTTAGCATCCATTCTTTGTGTATAATAGATAGGTAAGAATCTAACATCTTCCTCTGATAAATTGGCTAATTGGAACTCAGTGTCATAACTCTGCACTCTTGTTGCTTCATTCCATGTATTAACTAAAGCATCTTTAAGACCATTTTCCATTAGTCTTTCAAGATTTGCTTTTTCAATTGATGGAACTCTGTATCCGGGTCTTTGTGATTCTGGTAATTTTTCTTGAGCTTCAAAATAAATATTTATAAGCTTATTATGATATCTTCCTTTTTCATTAATAGGAACATCATTTTTATTATACATTGCAGTCCATTTAGAACTAATGTATTTATCAGAAGGCAAAGCTAAATCTCTAGCATATAATGTTTTACCCTTATATGTCATCATGTTTTTTCTTAACCATTGAGCATGTTCTTCCTGTGATATAATACCACGGTTCATTTCTTTAATCTTCTCCTCAATTATCTCTTTAATTTCTGCATCTGATTTAGCTACAGTATTTTCAGATAACCATTTGTTTCTAGCATCATACCAAGCATCAATTTTTTCTTTCTCAGCTTTAGTAGCTTTCTCACCAACTTTTTGTGGAAACTCACCAATCTTTTCATACATGGCACGTTCAGCTGTCTTATACTTATTAGTATCATATTTCTGAACAAAGTAAACTTCTTGTCTTGTTTCTTTAACTGTACCGTCTGGATTGTATACTGGTATATCTACCACCTCAAATAAGCCCTCATTAAATTTTGCAGTATTATCTTGAAATGCTGAATTGCTTGCTCTATATTTTTTGTAAGCATCAATAAGTTCATTTTTAATCTCAATGTCTTTTAGTTTTGCAAACTCTAATTGACTTTTAATTGACTTAGCAAATAAAGCTAAGGCACCATCTGTAGATGAAATAAGTGGAGCAAGAAGAAAATCAAACATACTTTCATCTTTATAAGCCATCTTTAAAATTTTTGTCATAGACTCTTCATCTACTTCAAATGTTTCAAATAACTTAATTCTATCTTCAAGTTTTTTAACTTCTTTGGCCTTTCTTTTTTCTTTCATTTTAGTATTAGCCTGAAGTTCAGCAAGAGCTTTCTGCATTCTTTCTAACTCCTCAGGAATAACAGCATCTCTTAATTGTGATTTATATGAAACAAGAAACTTAGCTAGCATAGGAATTGCTTCTGTGATAACTTTCTTTTTTATTTTATCTCTAATAGCAATAGCCTCAGTAATCATTTTCTGTGGTGTCATAGGGCCAGGCATAGACTCCATTCCTGCAGGCATCTGAAAGTAATCCATGATATCTGCAGAATCAATTTCATCTAATATAGAATACCCATTAGCAAAATCATTAATAGCAGTAAGCTCACTTAATATCTCTTTGCTACTTAATGTTTTTTTATTAGCAAGCAACGCAGCAAATCTTTTCTTTGCCTGTTGTGCTTTATTATAAGCATCACCAATAAAGATTGCAATAGAGTCTACTCCTTCAGCTACTTCAATAGTAGTTTGTAAGTCTTTAAGTTTCTTTTGCTTATACTTTTGATTCTCAATTTTTTTCTTGTTAAGAATCTCAATTTGTTTAGCAACATAAACTTTTATTCTTTGTGTTAATCCTGAAAGATCCTGAGTAACTTTAGGTAGTTCTTCATCTTCTCTATCAAATTCAGCTTCAAACTCTTCAGTTAGATCATAGTCATTAAGATCTTCATTATCTTCATAACCTTCTTCTACCCAAAGTCTGTTAGCTTCTTTTTCAATATCTTCAGCACTTACCATTCCAGGAGTTTTGGTTGCTCTCTGGTAGCACCACTTCCATTCTCTACTATTTTTATTAGGACATTTCATCTTAACACAATGCGTTTAATAGGGTTTCATCAATCTTATTTAAGTCAGCTTCTGTTTCAGCATCTCTTAAACTTTCATATATATCTAAGGTATCAATACCTTTTTCAGCAAGATAGTCACTCAAGTTTTGGGTTCTTATCATATTCATGATAGATCTAAACATCCTGTCTCTTCTTGCTTCATCTAATGATACAGTAGCTTCTTGCATTTCAGGTACAATAGTTCCTGTTTCTAAATCTACATTTTTTAGAAACACCATGTCATTATCACTAGCAATAAGATTGTATAAATTATTTTTGTTTAGAGCCCATTTAAAAGTTCCAGACATAAACATTTTAGGTTTAAGTCCATTATTTTGCTCAACTAATGATTTATAAGTCTCAACACTTCTTG
>CAYGVP010000123.1:0-4666 GCA_964353385.1 uncultured Dehalococcoidaceae bacterium | reverse complement strand
ATGCCTTCCTGAATGCGCGCGCCCCCGCTATCGATAAACCCCACCATCGGCGCTTTCATTTTCATGGCTAAATCCATGATGCGGCAAATCTTTTTAGCGTGCATCTCGCCGAGTGTCCCTCCGCGGGCTGTAAAATCTTGAGCATAAGCGCAGACGGTTCTCCCGTTCACTTTGCCGAATCCTGTAACGACCCCATCCGCCGGGATGGACACTTTATCGAGACCGAAGTTGCTCGAGCGGTGCTGCACGAGCAGGTCTGTCTCCTGGAACGTCCCTTCGTCGAAGAATAGGTCCAGCCGCTCTCTTGCCGTCAGCTTGCCGGACTCGTGCTGCTTCTGGATGCTCTTTTCCCCACCCCCCACCTTTAGCTCGCTCTCCAGCTTCTTTAATTTTTCGTTTTCTTCTCTCAATTCCCTTTCACCTCACAGCTATAGCTTGAAAACAAGTAAATGATAGCATACGGAGTGTTCAGGGGCAAATTAAAGTATAACTTTAGGCAATTCTGGTCATTCCAGCGCAGGCTGGACTCAAGAAGTGTATCTTTCTGATATTAATGAAGCCACCTGAAGAATATCTGAACCCCACTCTTTTTTAAGGACTTTTATTCTTCAGGTAGTCCCTGTAGCTCTCGGAGTTTCCGAATGGTTTTTTGTCCCCAATATTTGTTTAATGATTCTCGGCGCGTTAATAACTTTTTCAAGATCAAATCATATTCACATACGATTCTTCTGCCTTTACCTACAACTGTTATTCTGGTGAGATATTGTTTAATGTGGGGTTCTTTTCTGTCTTGTAAATCCAACCATATATCTCTAAATTTGTTATCAATATCTTTGAATGCGATGGTTGAGTGAAAGTGATGTTTCTTTTCGCTATCCCATGGTTGGCAACTCGAAATCTTTCTCAGTTCTTGAGACAATTCCCATCTTAGCGATTCTAATTCCTGTGATGGCTCAACATCTAAATAAATTACTTTAGATTCTGTTTTGAAGTACCAAAACCCCTTAATTTCAAATGGGACGAGTGTATATTTTCTTCCCACTGTTTCTATGATCTTTATTACTTTCCTTATATCCAGAATTCGACCTGGCCCATACAAGCAGATATGAGGAACGACTTTTTTCCTCGTAACTCCTTTAACTCCATGTTCTTTTGCAACGGAATATATCAATTCCTTAGCATATTTTTTTGCATATCCATGCATTCTAAATTCGACTAGAAACCCAGCCATTCCCTTATCCTATTAAAAAAACGTATTGTCTCCCGCCCTATCTTGCCTTGCTTCTTATAAGCGTAGTATCTGTCAATGATTTCTTTTGTAACCCCGGAAATCCTGACGTCAGAACCGGGTCTGTAATACTCTATATACTGTATTTCGTGGTGTGGATGCGGTATTCCTCTAGCTTTGACTAAGCAAACGGTATGATGGTCACGGAAATAGCCATGCCCATATGACTTATGTATTCGTCCTCTGTGATGGAAAAGAAATTGTGCGTAGTAGGGTTTTAGTCCGGTCTCTTCGTTTAGTTCTCTCATTGCTGCTTGTGTTCTAGTTTCATGTTTATTCGCTCCACCGCCAGGCAGGAGGAAAATTTTACTTCTACCCGCTGTGACAATAATACCTTTTTCTGTTTCAACTATAGCTGTTCCCCTACGGCGTTTCTTAACCTTTTTATAATGCTTTCTACTCATACTTACGCTACCCTCACTCCCCCCCGTATCTCTCCTCTTGCCATGGGTCGCCGTGCATATGGTAGCCCAAAAGACTATTCAAACTCCAGTATATATATCGTATTTGTGTTGCCGGCCTTAGCTGAAGATAGCTCTTTTTCCGGCTCAATGCCCAGCGTCAGCGGAACGCAGACTTTTTGATTTTTCACCGGTTCTATCAATTTTTTGCCGTTAATTGTTATCGTCTGTAAAATCACCCTCGCGGCACGGACGATTTTCTCAAAGCTGTCCGGGTTATTTTTCACCAGGAACGGATAAATGCCTCTGTACAGCAGCATTTTCCTGGCGCTTTTTTCGTTGTTCGTGATGGCGATAATGGGTTGGGCGGGCCTGTACCTGGAGATTTTCATAGCGGTGCTGCCGGTAGCGGTGCTCACCACTATTGCCGGCGACTTCAGATCGTTAGCCAGGATAATGGCCGATTCCGCCACGGCCAGCTGTCTGTTGACGTAGTCTTCAACACCGGGATTTTGTTTTTCAACATTAAGTAAGTGGGTATATTTCAAAAATTCCCTATCATTTTTCTGCGATTTTTCCGCTTTTAAAGCGATGTTGCTCATGGTGTTGACGCAGAGGGCGGGATTTTTGCCCGTCGCCGTTTCCTCGGACAGCATGATAGCATCCACATATTCAAAGACCGCGGTAGCCACGTCGTTAGCTTCAGGCCTGGTCGGCCTTTTATTCTCGCGCTCGGTCATAGAAAGCAGCATTTGCGTCGCCACGATGACGGGTTTCCCCTGTTCGATGCCTTTTTGGGTTAGATATTGCTGGATTAGCGGCACATCTTCCGGCGCTGTTTCTACGGCCAGGTCTCCTCTGGCCACCATAATGGCGTCGGAACCGGCGACTATTTTGTCCAGTTCTGTGTAGTCGCCGCCGGCGTCCGGCTGCACCGCCTGGGACGTTTCTATCTTGGATATGACGATGGGCCCCTTTTGTTCACCGGCGTCATGTTGCCAATCGATGTAATAGTTACCCATTATATCCCTGATAGCCTTTAAGTCCTCAGATTCTCTGATAAATGAAAGCGCCGTGAAATCTATATATTTTGCCATGCCGTAATACGCTATCGTCTTCAGTATCTGTATGTCTTTTTTGGTCAAAGATGCTTCCCTGATGCGGGTATCGGGGAGATTGAATCCTTTATTTTTACTGATAAATTTTTCTGAAGTTGAAACTATTTCACAAAGCATCTCGGACTTTGCGGTATCTTTTTCCAGCATTTTTAGTTCGATTTTTCCATCGTCCAGGAAAATCCTGTGGCCGATTTTTATATCTTCGATAAAGCCGCTGTAAGTGACGGAGCATTTGTCGAGGGTATCATAGCCGGGTTTGGTGGTGAAGGTAATACGGTCACCCGGGTGTATCTTTATCGGCTGTTTAAGCCCGCCCACCCTGATTTTGGGCCCGCCTACATCCAGCATAATCCCTATAGGCCGCTTTTCTTTTTTACTTATGTCTTCAATATCTTTGATGACCCGCAGGACGTGTTTATAATCTTCGCTTTCGCGGTCGTTATAATTATTGATCTGGGCC
This sequence comes from uncultured Dehalococcoidaceae bacterium, assembly GCA_964353385.1. Lineage (GTDB taxonomy): Bacteria > Chloroflexota > Dehalococcoidia > Dehalococcoidales > RBG-16-60-22 > RBG-13-51-18. The sequence continues at coordinate 1,399 of CAYGVP010000123.1, read as the reverse complement.
AGGTTAATTCTCGCAACCGTCATGCCCTCGTTTACTAAACTTAAGATATAGCGCTTGCTATAGACGTCCGCGCCGCCTATTGTGGCGATAATAGCCGTCTTGGGCGTGTCCAGCGGTTTGAATTTTTGTATTATAATCCTGGCCGGTATATTTTTCACTTTATCTCCCCTCATACCTTTCTTCTTGCCATGGGTCGCCGTGCATATGGTAGCCCGCCCGCTCCCAGAACCCCGGCTCGTCTTTAGCCATGAACCTTAGCCCCGTCACCCACTTGGCGCTTTTCCAGAAATACAGCCGCGGCACCACCAGCCTTACAGGGCCTCCGTGCTCCGCCGTTAAAGGTTTCCCGTCCCACTTTAGCGCGAACAGCACATCTTCCTGGAAAAAGTCCTGCATCAATAGATTTGTCGTAAAACCTCCCGCCCCCTCCACCATTACAAATTTCGCCTCCCCCTTTATACCCGCCATGTTTTTAATTACGCTTGTGCTTACTCCCTCCCACGTGTTGTTCAGCCGCGACCATGTTGTAACGCAGTGGATATCGGAAAAGACCTCGACCATAGGCAGAGCTGTGAATTCATCGTAGGTGAGGGTTTGATCTTTTTCCACCAGCCCGGTAATCTTTAACGACCACTTCCCTGTGTCGATTTTCGGCACGCTCCCGTAGTGTAACACCGGCCATTTATCGGTCAGATGCTGCCCCGGCGGCACCCGGTTGGGCTTTAGCGTGTCCGGGCTGATGATACGGTTTAGCTCGTTCATCTAGTTTTATTATACCCTCTTTACTAAAATTATGAACATATGTAGTATAATTCTTGATGTGAAAACCATTTTACCTCCCACGAAGTGCGGCAATACGGAGTTCCGCTGGGGTGAAAAGACCTATATCATGGGTGTCGTTAACCTTTCGCCGGACTCTTTTTCCGGCGACGGCATCGGCGCAGATATCCCCCGCACTTTAGAGCAGGCGCGGCGCATGGTGGCGGAAGGAGCGGACATTATCGATGTCGGCGGCGAGTCCACCCGCCCCGGCACCGAGCCCCTGTCTTTAGATGAAGTTGACGCCGAGCTTGCCCTGGTCATTCCCGCTATCGAGCGCCTTGTTAAAGAAATCTCTGTTCCCATCAGTATCGATACCTATAAGTCCCGCGTAGCTAAACGCGCTTTAGAAGCCGGCGCAAGCATGATTAACGATATCTGGGGGCTTAAAAAAGACTCCTCCCTCGCCCGCCTCGCCGCGGAGAAGGGCGTGCCCGTTATCTTGATGGCTAACGAGCGTGACGCGCCGCCCAAAGCCGGCATCGTGGCTAAAGTCCTTGCCGACCTGCAAAACGGCATTAAAATCGCTTTAGCGGCGGGCGTAAACCCGCAGAATATCATCGTCGACCCGGGTATCGGG
>CAYGVP010000122.1:0-4703 GCA_964353385.1 uncultured Dehalococcoidaceae bacterium | reverse complement strand
AGGGTAAAATAATTGAATGCAGGCTTTGCCAGAGGGCGGTAATAGCAAAACCCAGTACAGTTATCTTAACGTAGTCCCAGCGGCGGAAGGGAACAGATTGATTTGTCATGGAATTTACCTTGAAAGCATACCAGAGCGGGGGGATAAGAGGCAACCCTAAAAATATTATCCGTTTATTTTATAAGCATATATAATTCAGTATATAATCATGGGTGTTATGTATCCCCTTATTGAAGAAATATACATGGCGCCGGATGCCGCCTGGTGTTTTGAGGCATTTGCAGGACGGCCTTTCAGCTTTTTCATGGACAGCGGCATGGACCCGCAGAAACTGGGGCGCTATTCTTTCATGGGCAGCGACCCTTTCCTGGTGATGAAGAGCCGGGGTGATGAGATAACGCTGATAAAAGAAGGTATAGAGGAAAAAAGGAGGGGCAATCCCTTCGATATTCTGGGAGAATTACTCAAGACTTATGCTATTAAAGATAGTAATTCTAAAATTCCTTTTACGGGCGGGGTGGTGGGGTATTTCAGCTATGATTTATGCCATTTCATCGAGAAACTTCCGACTAAAGCAATCGATGATTTAAAGCTGCCGGAATGCTACCTGTGCTTTTACGACGCAATCGTGGCTTATGACCATCTGGAGGGTAAGACTTATATAGTTTCTACGGGCTTTCCGGAGAAGGAAGAAGACAAGAGAAAGCGCAGGGCGGCGGCAAGACTTAACGAGCTAAGAAATATGATAATGCTGGTGCCGCCGCCATCTGTTGCTAGAGAAAAATCTGTTGGGGAAGGGATAACGCTAAAAAGTAACTTTTCTCATGCTGGTTACCTGGAGGCGGTAAACAAAGCACGGGAATATATCTGCGCCGGCGATATTTTTCAGGTCAACCTTTCGCAGAGACTGGAAGTTGCGTTAAATACCACGCCTTATGAGCTTTATAAACGGCTGCGGAAAATAAATCCGGCGCCTTTCGCAAATTACTTTAATTTCGATGGTGTAAGCATCGTTGGGGCTTCGCCGGAGAGGTTTTTAAAGGTCAGGGAGGATTGGGTGGAAACGCGGCCGATAAAAGGTACCAGGCCCCGCGGTGGGACCACGAAAGAAGATAAAGCACTGGCGGAAAGCCTGCAGAAAAGCGTTAAAGACCGCGCCGAAAATATTATGATTGTCGACTTGGAACGTAACGATATAGGGCGGGTATGCCGCTACGGCACGGTGAAGGTAACGGAACTGGCGATACTGGAGACTTATCCGACTGTTTTTCATCTGACGTCTACGGTGGTGGGGCAGCTAAGGGAGGGGAAAAACCTTATCGATTTACTTAAAGCCACCTTCCCGGGCGGGTCGATTACCGGCGCGCCCAAGGTGCGGGCAATGGAAATTATCGACGAGCTGGAGCCGACCCGCCGCAGCGTTTATACCGGCTCGCTGGGGTACTTGAGCTTTAACGGGAATATAGACCTGAACATCGTGATACGCACATTTATTATCAAGGATGGCAAGGTTTATTTCCAGGTGGGGGGCGCAATAGTATACGACTCCGAGCCGGAGGCGGAGTACATCGAGACTTTAGATAAAGGGAAAGCCCTGATACAGGCGCTGGGTCTGGCGGCAGGCAAAGACGTGGAGATAATAACATGATTCTGGTGATAGATAACTACGATTCGTTTACCTACAACCTGGTGCAGTACCTGGGGGAGCTGGGGCAGGAGCCGGTAGCTTACCGCAACGATGCAATAACGCTGGAGCAAATAGAGAATTTAGTACTGAGCCACATTATCATATCGCCGGGGCCATGCACGCCGCTGGAGGCAGGAATCTCCAACGATGTTATACGGCATTTCCGCGGGAAAATACCAATATTGGGGGTTTGCCTGGGACACCAGTGCATCGGGTACGTGTACGGGGGGCGCATAAAGCGGGCGGCGCTGCCAACGCACGGAAAAGAATCGATGGTGTATCATGACGGGGAGACGATTTTCAGAGGGATACCATCGCCGATTACAGCGGGGAGGTATCATTCATTGATTATCGAGGCGGAGACGATGCCGGCAGCGCTGGAGGTATCGGCGAAAACGGAGGATGGGGTGGTGATGGGGGTAAGAAACCGGCGGGATATGGTGGAAGGAGTGCAATTTCATCCGGAAAGCATCATGACGCCGGAGGGGCATAATATTTTGGCGAATTTTTTAAAGATGACTCTACCTTAAGGGAGGCAATAATGGAAGAGATAGTATATTTTAACGGCTCGCTGGTGCCTCGCTCGAAAGCCAGGATTTCTATCGACGACCACGGCTTTCTTTACGGGTACGGACTTTTTGAAACGATGCGGACATATAACGGGAAATATTTTCTCCTGGACAGACATATAGAACGACTCAAGAGTTCGGCGGAGGCTATCAAGCTGGCGGAAAAACTGAAGGGTATTAATCTGGAGAAAGCCTGCCGGGACACGCTCAAGGTAAATGACATTAAAGATGCCCGCGTCCGTATAACGGTGACTAACGGAGCAATGACGGCTTTACCGTGGGTAGACTCCGGCGGCGCATCTACCGTGCTCGTGACCACCCGGCCTTATGCGCCTTTTTCAAAGGAGAAATACAGCAAGGGCTTTAAAGTCGGCATGGCATCGGTGAGGCGGATGAAACAGTCGGCGTTCTCGGCGATGAAATCTATAAATTACCTGTTAAACGTCGTGGCGAGGATGGAGGCGGTGGCAAAAGGGCTGGACGAGGCGGTTTTATTGAACGACGAGGGGTATATTGCAGAAGGGGGTAGTAGTAATATATTTTTCGTGAGAGAGGGAAGGCTGATAACGCCAGCGCTTAATAGCGGGATAATACCGGGCGTGACGCGGGAGGTAGTAATTGATTTGGCGAAAGGTTTGGGCATGGTCGTGAGTGAAGGCCCGGTGGGCATAGGGGTAATAAAAAAGTGCGAAGAGATTTTTATGACCAATGCGATAATAGAGATTATGCCGGTGACGGCCGTGAGCGATGACGAGGGGAACACGGTAATTATTAATGCAGGAAAACCGGGTGAAGTTACGCAGAAATTAATAAAGGCGTATAAAGAGAAGGTGGAAAGGGAGGCGGGGTAAGGCCGCTACCAGAACTCAATATGTGAAATATGCTCTTTGTCTTCAATGATTTTGCGGATGGCATCGCGGGTTTTTTCATCTTTAATCGGTTCGACTTCAGAAACCGGCAGCCCTTCTTTATTTTTCTCCGAGTGCCATTTAACGATATAGCCGGACACCAGCGCATTGATAAAGTTGGCAATGCCGCAGCAGGAGGTCTCGATGGCTGCATGGCTAAGGAGATAAAGGACTTCCCGCCCGTTATAATTTAGCTTTACCTCTTTTTGAGGCGTGTAATAGCCGGCTGGGGCGGGGATATCTTTATTCAGTTCAAGATGTACGTACTTTGACATATGATATTCTCAATCGAGTCCCGTGCTTTCAGGTACTCCCAGGATAATGTTCATATTCTGGACAGCGGCGCCGGAAGCCCCTTTACCCAGATTATCGTAGCGTGCCGAGAGTAAAATTCTATCTTTACCTCCGAAAACGAATATCTCAAGGTTATTGGTTCCGTTGCAGTCCGTAAATGTCAAAAAGCCGCTTTTCAGATAGTCGTCCGGCGGAAAGGGCATCACTTTAATAAACTGTTCCCCGTCATAGTATTCAGCCAATATTTCCCTGATATCTGCGGCGGAAAGCTGCTTTTCCAGATGAGCCGGCACCAGCGGGATGGAGATGATTTCGCCGTTATATACATCGGCCACGGTAGGCGCGAAAATGGGAGGTCGCGTCAGCCCTACGATTTTAGTCATTTCAGGGAGGTGTTTATGATTCAAGGCAAGGGAATAGGGGCGGGGATTTTTTATATAGTCGGGTACATCATTGCCGATGTATTCGCTAATCAAGGCTTTACCGCCGCCGCTATACCCGGCTACCGCATGGCAGGAAACCGGATAATCAGGGCTGACAATGCCTTGAGCCACCAGCGGATAAAGCATCAGGATAAAGCCGGTAGCGTGGCAGCCTGGCACGGAAATTCTCTTTGATTTTTTGATCAAAGCTCTCTGTTCTTTTTTCAATTCGGGGAGGCCGTAAACCCATCCTTCCGACACACGGTGAGCGGTCGACCCATCGATGACGCAGACCGAGCTGTTTTTTATCAGGCCGACGGACTCGCGGGCGGCATCATCCGGGAGGCAAAGAAAAACAATATCCGCTTCGTTGAGCAGTTTTTTTCTGGCGGCAGGGTCCTTACGTTTTTCAACGGGTATTTGCAGGATTTCAATATCTTTTCTGCCGTTCAAGCGCTCGTGTATTTTCAGGCCGGTGGTGCCATGCTGTCCGTCAACAAATACCGTCTTTTTCATATCCTAAAGCCTCTATCGCTTCTCATATTTTAGTATAACATAATATTGAACGGGTTGGCAGAGGAGGGTTTGGAGTAGTCCTTTCTAACTATTTATACCTGTACTTTAGATATAAATTTATATGATTCGTGCCTGAAAAACCTTTGTTTGAGCGTGAACGGCACTTGACACGAGCGTAGCAATGGTTTATTGTTTATACAAATAGCTTCAAGGAAGGAGGAATCATGCAAGCATATTGTGTGAAGTGCCGCGCCAAGAAAGAAATGAGCAACGCTAAATCCATCACCATGAAGAACGGCAAGCCGGC
>CAYGVP010000121.1:0-4759 GCA_964353385.1 uncultured Dehalococcoidaceae bacterium | reverse complement strand
TTGCACCGACAACGGTTTTCAAGACCGTCACCATAGGCCACTCGGACACCCCTCCGGGCTATAAAATTCTACCCTACAATAGAGGGGAATAACAAGGGCTTTAAGGTTTTTCCTTTGCTTGCAGCCCCCTTGCCGTCAGCGAGCCGAGTAGTGTGATTCCTGCTCCCACGTACATCAGCGTAGCATAGTCCCATGCTTGAGAAACACCGCCCCCGATAAAAGGCCCGAAGACGCTGGATAGAGCGTTGGTGGAGTTCATCAATCCGGCTATAGTGCCGTACTCCGGGCGGCGGCGCAGGAGGTAGCTTAATGCCCCGACGAACATGCTGGAATAGGCGAAAGCCAGCACCAGCTGAATCGGTATCAGCTGCCAGTACCTGTTAGCTAAACCGTAAGCTATAAAGACTCCCGCCGATACGAGAAGACCCGTCTGGAACATCCTGGCGGGATTGAACTTTTCCATTAAGCGCATGAACACGATTTGCCCCACCATATTGGTCACTTCCACCAAGGCTATCCATAGTTTCGTCGCGCCGATGCCGGTCTGGTAAAGCGGCCAGATAGCCCAGATGGCGTTTGCCCCCAACTGCCTTAAGAAAAACGCCAGATATATCTTATAATCGGCTTTTATCAACGTTGCCGGGAACATGGCTACCCGCATGTGGCTGGTGGGCTTTTCTTCAAGCAAGAAAGATATTATAAAACCACCAAAAGCCGCGGCAGCACTGAGGATGAATAACGCTGTATAGTTATTAACTATCGACGCTATCACCGCCCCGATTAACCATCCCAGCGCGCCGTAAGAGATAAAGCTGCCTATTTGTTTTTGATTTTCGTAGGTATAAGCCATAATCACCGAGGTGTTGATGCCGATGGCGAAGCCGACAAAGCTTCTGGCTGCCAGCAGCGTCATCGGTGAATTAGCAAAAAGCTGTGAAAGATAAGCGAGCGGCGTTAAACCAAGTCCGATGCGGATATAGTTCATCCGGCCGTGAACATCGGATAGTCTTCCAAACAGCAGGGAAGACAGGAGGAAGGAAATGCCGGAGGCCGCGGCGATAAAACCTACCTCCAGGTCTGATGAGCCTTTTTCCTGGGCATAGAGGGCGATAAAAACATTGGAGGTTTCATAGCCCATGTTGGAAAGCAGGTTTATAGATGCCAGGCACAGCGGTATCGAAAGCCACGGGGGCGGAGTAAAATGCCGCATATATTATTTGACGGCCTCTTTCCTCTGCGTTAAAAGCAGATATAGATATTATAACTTGGCAGCCGGGAATTTTCTATATGAATCCGGATTATCGAGCTTGCCATTATTCAAGGCAGGGGATATAACAGTGGTGAAAAGCTTTAGTAGGGAAGGCAGCCGTGAAAAGTCATCCTTACGAATATAAGGTAATGGTGGAATACGTCAGCCCGGAGGAGGCAGGGAGGTACCTACATTTTACGCGGGTTGAAGACCAGGAAGGACTGGCAAAGACACTGGAAGATATCTTTGCACATTTACCGGCAGCGGTGCCGGAGGGGGTGGGATGTTATTTCTCATGATATCGCCATATTGCGAAATACTTTGATAATAACCGTACTCTTAAGAAGACCGAAGAAGAGATAAAACAACCTATTTTTTTATCGGGCGGTGGCGGAGCTCGAAAACGTTATGCACGTCGGGGTCCGGGCAGGCAAGAGTAATTACATCCGGGTCTTCCTGCCAGGGAAGAGTCCCGCCGGTACTTAACGCCAGGGCTACGGGGTAAATGGTATTGAGAGCCATGCCGCACATGCCCGGCGGCGTAAAACGGTTGAAGACCCATTCGTCGCCGATTTTATGGCCGGAATAGCAGGGTTGCTGGTTGGATATCAGTTTTATAACAACTTCGTATTATTTTTTTGCCATGGCTTCCTCCGGTTGACTTTATATATTAGGAATATTATACAGGGGGAGCGTTATGGAATTCTATATAAAGAAAAAACGCCTCATCGGCGGATGATATAATCAATGCAATTCCGTCGATGAGGCTTGTTTAGCGTTATTCTTTTTTTCTTATATCAGCGTATTTTTCAGGCTTTGCGGAACAAGGCGAAGCCGGCAGCCGCCAGACCTACGCCGAGGGCGATGTTAAGGATACCGAGATACCTGACGAGTTTGGCCGTGCCTATGTTGGATTTTGCCAGTCCCACAGATGTCCTCTGGGCAAAAACTGATAGATAGGTCGGTTCGGTTCCCTGCATTTGTTTTAGAGATTTGTCAAGGTTGTCGTATGTGGCGTCGACTTGGGCGAGGGTGAGCTTGGGGGCAATCGATTCGGCAACTTGCTGTTCCGCCGAGCTTGCCATGGGTAGGAAGATGATGCCGAAGACGACTCCGACCAGACCCAGGATGAGAACGATGATACCGAGTATGCGCATGTGAAGATACCTCCTTTTACGATATGCATAGAGTTACTAGGTATCATATATAAAAAAAGTAATTGTGTCAAGTGCAAATATTAACGAATATGTCGGAATCTTTTTTTAATAGATTTTCCACATGCTTGATAACATAGTGTCATCTTGCTCTTTACCATAATGCGCGGATAACTTATAATTAGTCGTAACCTGCCCCGATATTAATCGGGGAGATTATTAGATTTGTATAGGCAGGTAAAGATATGCCGTCAAGATTAGATGATATTAGCGAGCAGAGAAATAAGAAGCTGGAACGCCTCCGCGAACGCGGTATTGACCCATATCCCCACCGCTTTAACCAGAGTCATACCGCAAGTAAAGCCATCGAGCAGCTGGAAGCACAAGAGGCAGGCGGCAAGACTAAGGCGGAACCAGTTAACGTTGCCGGGCGCATTATGGCGATAAGGAAAATGGGTAAAGCCACCTTCATCGATATCCGTGATGGTTCCGGAAAGATACAGCTGTTGTTCCAGACCGCGAACTATAAAGAAGCGGAATTGGAATTATTCAAGGACCTGGACATCGGCGATATTATCGGGGCGGGAGGCACGCTATTGCGCACCCGCACCGGTGAGCCAACGATATCAGTGACCGATTTTACGCTGCTGGCGAAATCGCTCACGCCGCTGCCGGAAAAATGGCATGGCTTAAGCGATATTGAGGTGCGCTACCGCCAGCGTTATATCGACCTGATTGCCAACGCCGAGGTTAAGGACATTTTTAAAGTGCGCAGTCGAATTATTACCGCGGTACGCCAGTTCCTAGACCGGCGGGGCTTTATCGAGGTGGAGACGCCGGTGCTGCAGCCTGCCGCCGGCGGCGCATTAGCCGCCCCCTTTATCACCCACCACAATGCTCTCGACCGGGATTTGTATCTACGCATCGCCACGGAGCTTCATTTAAAGCGGCTGATAGTCGGCGGCTTTGATAAAGTCTATGAAATAGGGCGCATCTTCCGCAATGAGGGCATTGACACCGAGCATAATCCGGAGTTCACCATGCTGGAAAGCTACGAGGCATATGGCGACTACACTGGTGTAATGGAAATGGTGGAGCAAATGATACCCTTTGTGGCACAGCAGGTGCTGGGCACGACGGAAATTAAGTACGGCAACGATGCTATCAAGCTGTCGCCTCCCTGGCGGCGCGTCACATTACGCGAAGCCATTAAGGAATACAGCGGCATCGATTTTGTGGTCTATCCCACCGCTGACGGACTGCGGGAAAAGATGCGCTCGACTAACATTACAACCGACCCGCAGAAAAACTGGGCTAAACTGGTGGATGAGTTGCTAAAAACATCTGTCCGCCCCAAGCTCATCCAGCCGACCTTCGTTTATGATTACCCGGTATCGATGTCTCCTTTAGCTAAAAACAAGCCCGGTGAAGAACGAGTGGTCGAGCGTTTCCAGCCTTACATCGGCGGCATGGAAATAGGCAACGCTTATTCCGAGCTTAACGACCCTATTCTACAGCGGGAGCGCTTTATCGAGCAGATGCAGGAGCGCCACGGCGACGATGCCGAGAAATGGACGATAGACGAGGACTTCCTGACGGCTTTAGAGTACGGCATGCCCCCCACCGGCGGACTCGGCATCGGCATCGATAGGCTGGTGATGCTGCTGACCAACCAGCAGTCAATTAGAGAGGTAATACTCTTCCCCCAGTTGAGGGAGAAAGAAGGATAAAAATGGAAGAGAAAAAAGTACCTGATGTTCCGGCGGCGGAAACGCCTGCTAGAAGAACCACGGAAGAGAAAAAAATATCCGATGTTCCGGCTGCGGAAATGCTGGTAAAAAGGGCCATGGAAACCCGCTACGGTAATAAACTCAAGAATGTGTCATTCCGTAAGTGCTGGTATTCAGCGGCCGGGCAACAAGAGTTTATGGATGTCGAAGGGAGTATTGAACTGAAAAAGGGCCTGATGGCTAAAGAAATAAGGAATTTCCGGTATCAAATCGACCCGAAGTCAGGCAATATCATCGGGTACGAAGATAATATTTTATTAAAGTAATTTACTGCAGCTGATACCGAAGGCATAGGCAAGCCGGATATCATTATGACCAAGCGTGGAGGGACTTGACAGCTTCAGTAAAGGCAAGCGATACTGGTAGTTACAAAGGAACAATCTTATGCTTGATATAAAAATCATCCGTGAAAATCCAGAACTTGTACGTAAAGCGATAGAAAATCGTCACGACAGCGCGCCGATTGATGAAATCCTGCGCATCGATGCTTTACGCCGCCAGAACATCGTTAAGCTGGATAACCTGCGCCAGGAAAGAAAAGTCGTCTCTAAAGAAAGAGAGAAAGC
>CAYGVP010000120.1:0-4859 GCA_964353385.1 uncultured Dehalococcoidaceae bacterium | reverse complement strand
AAAAGACCTGCACAGCTGGTGCAGGTCTCATTGAAACGAATCCGAATTGTGATAATCTACACTGAACTCTCCTCATAGTTTTAAAACAAGGTAGCTACTTTTCTAGTCGTTAAATATTTAACTACGACTTCGTTAATTGGCAATTTTTTCTGTTCCGTTATTATCTTTGCCAACTTACTATATGCCTTTGAGTGACCAACAACTTTTTCATTATAGATAGCGACCCACTCGTTATCATGCTTTTCTACCCAGTTAGTGAAGTTTTTTTCAAAAAACGCCAAATCATCGGAGTATTGCTGACGTTTGCGCCCGAATTCACATCTTCCACCGGCATTTTCAATTGCTTTTTCCATAATCTTTACAGTTGTCATAGTTCCACCTCTTTAGAATTTAAATCGCGGAGGCTTAAAGGTATGATAATTAGTCATATAATATGATACACCCATTTACGTTTTGTTTTCCGTAAGAAATTAGTATCATTACTATTGTTACTAAAGTACTATCCTATAATTTATAAACTAATATCAATCGTTTGTCAACATCTATTCTTAAATCAATCTTAACATATAGCGTGCCTAACGTCAAAAGCATGCTATCCCCTGTCTATAATAAGGTGTAGCATTCAATAATAAATTCATAATTTCATGATTTTACCCTTCCCCGCTCCCCCTCGCCTCTCTCGGTTCATAAAGACGCCCCGCTTCACTTACCAGCGCCAGGCTCATTAAAAAGTCGTCGTGGCCCTGTGAAGGTTCTACGTAAAAGTTCATCGTCTGGCTCGCCCGGTACTGGCTCCGCGCCTTTTCCATTTCGTGCCGGAACTCCCGGTATTCTTCGCTGCCGTCGCCTTTATAGACCTTTAACCGACCGGAGTTTATCGCTGCCAGCAGGTTGAACCCCAGTTCGCTTTTGCTTGGCTGCGTGAACTTAAACGGCGTCACTCGTGACCCTAATGCCTTCCTTAAAAACGACGCCACCGGTTCACCCACCCCCGTCGCGTCAACGACGATTCTCTTACAGCGCCAGACATTTTTTAATATATCCACGAGCTGACTGTAAAGTTCCGTGTGCTTTCTACCCACCCACCGGTAATGTTCCACCACCTTTATTTTGGGTTCTTTATTTATATCGTCGCAACCCGTAAAATCGAGTTCACCTATCGTTACGACTGTGGCGTCTCGTTTAAGATTTGGTCTTATAATGTATTCCCCCTCGACCTCTTCCGCTTCGCCCGCCAGGTCTATCCCCGCTACGTAAAGCTTGCCCTGAGCGGAGTCGAAGGGCTTGCCCGCTTCCCCGCGGTGCATCCTCGCGTGTTCGCCCTGCAGCTGCTCCCTCTGCGTCGCGCTTAAAAATCCGCCCCCGCCGTGTATCGGCAGCAGCCGGTACTGCGTTAAAAACAGCGGGTGGTTTTCCCCCAGCCTCTCGCGCTCGCTCTCCACATACTTTTGATAGTCCGGGTTGTACTTTGCTACCTCTTCCCAGTCGTAGCGGAAATGCCGCTTCACCCCGTCCCGCCCTTGTAGTTCGAGGTTCGTCTGCTTCACCTCTTCGAGCAGCGTCGTGTCGTCCCAGGTCGTGCCGTAAAGCACGGTTGTCACGTTGGTCGTCGCGCCCATCGGCTTGAATTCCTTGCTGTATTTCTCCTTGCCGACGTCCTGCGCTTCGTCGATTTCGAGGAGGAGGTGGGCGGTGTTGCCGACGACGTTGGACGATTCGTCAGCCGAGAGGAAGATGGCGCGCGCCGCTCCGAGCCTGATGATGTAGCCCAGTTCCGACATCCAAGACCCCGCGAAACCCTCATCGTTGAGGCGGTCTTTGAGCCTGCGCATAGATATAACGGTCTGCGGTATGAAGGTAGGCGAGCATTTTACCAGGTTTTTCGGTTCACCCATACTCATAACAAGAAGGCCCATTTCAAGCTGCGCGGAAAGCTCGTTTTTACCGCCCTGCCGCGCTATCTCCACGGAAAAGGTAAGCCCTTTATGCCCAAGGATGCTAGCCATTACCGCATTTCCTATCTCAATCTGATAGGGCCTTAATTGACTTAGAAAACTTATTTCTTCCATTTTTCTTTTATTTTTTTAAGTGAATTGTTTTAACTTTTTTTAAAATTTTTTTATTGGCACTTTAGCTTTTACGTGAAGCTGATTCGTTTTATGTTAAACTAGCCCGATAATTTCTTGGTTATCACGGCGCTGCCGATATTTACACCAAGAGGCACCAAAACATCTCTTATTACATTCGCGACCGCCTCTTTAAGTCCTTTCCGCTGGGCAGCCGTAATCTGATGGCGCGCGCGGATTAACTTTTCCAGAGCGCTCGCCGCTTTCACAAGCAACAGGAGATTCCTCTCGTCCCCGCCGGAAATAGCTTTCTTTATTTCATGGCGCAACAAGGCAATTTCTTCATCAATACCTTGCACGCCGCTGGCACTTTCTATATCCAGCTGTTCCGTTTTAGCCAGTATCTTGGCATAATAATCGGGCTTTGCCGCATTACGATTACCTTTTGGAGCACCCACTTTTTTTACTATTTTCTTTGCCATGCAACTTCACCTCCCGATTCACGACTCTAGCTGCCGCAAGCACGATTATATGCGCCGCAAGTTCCCACTGCTGCTTTTCTATAGCAATCTTTAATAAATTCATGTTCTAACTCCCTTCAGCACGGTAATAATAGCACTAATGTTCTACTTTTACCACCCTATTTTGTCACGTTTTTCTATCTTTCACTTAATGGTTCTTGTTGATAAGGATTGAATTAATCGTGCTTACCTCACCCTGCCCTCTCCAAACAGAACATCATTCAAACCATTGATTCTCTTGTTTGGAGAGGTGGTCTTAAAGAGAGGGGCTGCGCCCCTCTCCGTCAGGCTATTCCCTTTTGACCACTTAAACAGTGCTAATAAACCATTTTAATAAAATCTATGAACAGGCTCTTTCGCTATAAAACCTTTCTCTCGGGTTGCCTTTATCCCCTACCCGTTATAGAATAGGACAGCCATGCCAATCACCAGGCAACTCTATGAACTACAGGAACTAGACACCGAAATCGAGCATGCCCACCAGACCCTAGACCTTAAGACTGGACAGCTCGATAAGCGGGATGCGTTGAACGCCGCCCAAGACCGCCTTACTGCCGAACAAAAAGCTCTTGAGGGACTGAAACACCAGCGCCGCGACGCCGAATTTGAACTCGATGACACTACCAGCAAAATTAAAGATGCTGAAAAGCAGCTTTACGGTGGTAAAATCAATAACCCTAAAGAGCTAGCCAGCCTCCAGCATGAGGATAACACGCTAAAGGAATTGAGCGACCAGCAGGAGACTAAAGTTTTGGAATTAATTGAGAGCGTCGAACAGGCAGAAAAAGCCATAGCTATCGCCACCGCCGAATTTCATAAGCTTGAAACCGAATGGCAGCAACAGCAAAAGCAGCTTGCCGCCGATATCGAACAACTTAATAAGACCCTTGCCGACCTCACGGAAAAGCGACGTTTATTCACCGGTCAAATCGAACCAAGCGCGATAGATTTATATGAAAAAATTCGCCAGCAGAAGAAGCAGGCCGTGGCTAAAGTAGAACAGGGCATCTGCCGCGCCTGCCGCATATCGCTCTCGTCCAACATCCTCCAGAAAGCCCGCGGCGGTCAGCCGGTACAGTGCGGGTCCTGCGGCCGCATACTATTCATCTCCTGAAAGCTGATTTGAACATCGATAAGCTTATCATCTATACGGATGGCGCCGCCCGGGGCAACCCCGGCCCGGCGGCTATCGGCGCGGTTCTTAAAGACACGGCCAATAAGACTATCGCTACCATTTCCCGCCGCCTTGCCCCGACCACCAATAATCAGGCGGAATACATGGCTATCATCAGCGGACTGGAAAAAGCCGTCAGCCTCGGCGCTAAAAATATCATAGTAAAATCGGACTCCGAGCTTGCAGTGAAACAAATCAAAGGGCAGTTCAAGGTAAAAAACACCGCCCTCCGTCCCCTCTATCAGCAGGTCGTGCAACTTACAGGCAAGCTGGAAAGCTTTTCTATTACTTATATACCCCGCGAGCAAAACGCTGCCGCTGATGCTTTAGCCAATAAAGCCCTAGACGGTATTAAATAGTCACTCACCATAATAGATGCATGGACAGAGGATATATCAATATTCATGAAATTGACAATTGTATCAATCAAGAATACAATTATCACACATTTGGATGTGATAATCGATGAACAAAGTTACTTGGTCTGAATGGTATCCATTAGATTCACAATCAGCTAATTCCCCAATTCCAAATTCTTCTGGCGTTTATGAAATTTGTACTGATTTTTCAATTAACAGGTTGAGGGGGCAATCACCAATTGTTCGCATTGGCTCATCTGTTCCTAGTCTAAAGAATAGGATTATTAATCAATTCATTAAAAATCCCAATAGATTCTTATCGAGAGCAGAGAAATTCCTTCGTCAATCAGGTCACTCTGTTAAATTTCGATGGATGGAAACAGCTGATGGTCAAATAGCACGAAATATGGAAGCTCAATTATTACAAGCTTATGACCAAGAACACTGGGAACTACCGCCAGGTAATGCTGATTTACCTCGGCAAAAACATTAATAAATCAAATAACACCTAAAGATACCTCTGCTACAACTAGCCACCCTCCCCTTTTGGTTATTGTATCTTGTTTCTTGGTTATTTCAATCCTCTCTCACCCATTGACTCTCCCTCTCCCCTCCACTACACTGTAAATGGGCCAAGTAAACCGGGTGACCGCCCCGATTGGCTAACGCTTATCGGGGAGGAAAGTCCGAGCTCCGCTGGGCAGGATGCTGGGTAACACCCAGGAGGGGCGACCCTACG
>CAYGVP010000119.1:0-4878 GCA_964353385.1 uncultured Dehalococcoidaceae bacterium | reverse complement strand
CCGGTTCTCAACTCTCTGCCCTTAATTTTTATTTTTTCCAAACATTTAAATGAATCTATAGGATAACAAGCCTCAAGAAATCTTTAGGGGAGCTGAAAGGACTATGCGAAATGATATTTTTAGGAAAGGATTGGTTGTAGGAATAATACTGTTGTTTGTTGGAACGAGTTTAGGCCCGAGTATAATGGGGGAGAGCGAAAAAGGAAACAATACTACTATAAACAATGAACATAACCGAGTTTTTCCAAGCGAATCACGTATTTTACCAGGTTTTCATAGTAGTCCGGACGCTATAATGATAAATAGAACCATGGATTTAAACAAAGGAAATAATCTTTTATATCCAAGTGAACCTTTATGGTATTGGGCAGTTAGTGGGGGAGGAAACAGTGATGCTGGAAGTCTAAGTATTTTTGTAGATCCCAGTGGAAACTCCTACATCACTGGAGGCTTCATAGGGGCTGCCCAGTTTGGTTCAACGACGCTCTACAGTTATGGGGCCGATGATGTATTTGTCGCGAAGTTGAATACCAATGGCGTCTGGCAATGGGCAGTCCAAGCGGGAGGAGCAGGTTCGGAGCAAGCCAATGGTATCTATGGGGATTCCAGTGGAAACATCTACATCACAGGACTTTTCAGAAGTAGTTATGCTTGGTTTGGTTCGACGACACTCACCAGCAGAGGATGGGAGGATGTCTTTATCGCGAAGTTGAATTCCAATGGTGTCTGGCAATGGGCAGTCCAAGCGGGAGGAACAAGTGAGGACGAAGGGTGGGGTATTTCTGTAGATTCCAGTGGCAACTCCTATATTATTGGATTATTCTGGGAGGATGCTCAATTTGGTTCGACAACACTCACCAGCATTGCATCTTCCGCAGATATCTTTGTCGCGAAGTTGAATACCAATGGTGCCTGGCAATGGGCAATCCAAGCGGGAGGAACAGAGTGGGATGCTGGCATTGGAATTTCTGCAAGCCCCAGTGGAAACCCCTACATCACGGGATGCTTCATGGGGGTTGCTCAGTTTGGTTCGACGACACTTACCAGCAACGGCGATTGTGATGTCTTTGTCGCGAAGTTGAATACCAATGGAGTCTGGCAATGGGCAATCCGCACAGGAGGAGGAGGGTCCGGGGATACAGACTATGGTTTTGGAATTTCTGTGGATTCCAGTGGAAATTCCTACGTCACCGGATGGATTGCCACAGGGCTTTTTGTCGCAAAGGTGAATTCCAATGGTGTCTGGCAATGGGAAGTCCGTCTGGGAGAACATTATGATCAAGGCTATGGAATCTGTGTGGATTCCATCGGAAACCCCTATATTACTGGCAGTGTGGGAGATAATGTCTTTGTCGCGAAGTTGAATACCAATGGTGCCTGGCAATGGACAGTCAGCGCAGGAGGAACAGGAGATGATATTAGTAGAGGAATTGGTATCGACACTGTTGGAAACATTTACATCACTGGAGGTTTCGAAGGGACTGCTACGTTTGGTCCATATATACTCACGAGTCAGGGAGAAAGTAATGTTTTTGTAGCGAAATTAATTGAAGGTGGATCTCATGATTGGGAAGACCAATCACAAAAAAAATATTCTAATGAGGGAGATTTAGCAATTCATGAATCTATATGGAATGCACAAGGATTCCGACCATCTTTAAATGTATTGACAAGAGTTAAAATTTACATATGTCGATATAATAATCCACCTAATGATTTAACTATCCGTATAAGAAATTCTCTTACAGGGACCGATTTAACATCTATTACAATCGATAAAAATACTATTCCTAAAAATGTGAACAGTTGGGTTGAAGCCGATTTCCCAGATATTTCTATTAATACAAAAATACCTTATTACCTTATACTTAATACTCAAGGAGGAGAATATCCAGAAAATAATTATGGTTGGGCTTATGCATCAAAAGATCCTTATCCACCCGAAAAAAAGTATTGGTCATGGGATAATGGAAATAATTGGAATGCCGAGGGACATGAGGGAGACTTTTGTTTCATAACATATGGATACAATACCGGTGGAAAAAGTAATGGAAACCTTTGTATCACTGGATACTGCCCTATCGACCTCAACGTAACCGACCCTCAGGGACGAACCATCAATCTCACTTCTTCCACCATCCCGAACGCCACCTATGTAGAGGAGGACCTCGATGGAATCGGAGACCTCGACGACCAGATCTTCATCCCCGATGCCTTAGACGGAAACTACATCATCCAAGTGATCCCAAAACCTGATGCAAACCAAACAGACAACTATTCAATTATCGTCAACTACGAAGGCGGACAATATACACTCGCAGAGAACGTCACCATCGCAGAAATCCCACCAGAACCCTATATCTATACAACCATACGACCAGATCAACCAATAACACCTATAGGACCATCAATGGGAAAAACAGGAACGGAATACACATTTCAAACAGCAGCCACTCATCCAAACGGGGAACAACTCTGGTATCAATGGGATTGGGGTGAGGGGAACTTCAGCGATTGGATAGGGCCGTACCTTTCGGGTGAAACAATAGCGATGAACCATTCATGGAACAAGAAAGGCTTGTACAATATCTGGGTGAGGGCAAAAACGACATGTGATGTTCGTAGTTTTTGGTCTGAACCCGTAGAAATAAACATCACCATTAACTATTTGAAGGCATTTCTCCTTGGTTTCATTAAGAATAAAAATGACACTGGGAATTACATTACCTTCAATGCACATCTATTGTGCTATATTGGTTCATCACCCCTTACCATAAAGGTATTAAAATCAAGTGAACTTCTGATGATTTCAATGCAAAACCATAGAGGATTCATTGGAAATCGTTCAATCATTGGAATCTTCGATACTGCAATCATCTCAGATATAAGTTCATCGAAGAAGGAAAATATAAACATCCGTGATTACATCAAGCAATCGCTTACTCCCGATTCAAAATTAACTCAGTGAACTCCTAATCATCTTTTTTTCTTTTTTATTTTTTGATCCGCACAAAAAAACCATTATCAATTGTGTCTTAAAACTGTGTTAATCCTTCTGGTTTTTTAAGGATATGTTTTTAAAGAAGTAAAAGTTATTAAAATGCAAAATTGAAGGAGAGTAACTATGATAAAATGTCAAAAGTGTGGTGAATTGATTGAGGAAGGAAAAAAATATTGCCCTGATTGTGGAAACAGTTTAATACAACATGGAAAGAAAACAGGTAAACCGATAGCTGGAGGAATCTTAATAATAATTGCAGCAGTATTTTGTTTAGTGGCTAGTATTTTTGTTTTACTTACTAAATTGTATAGTCCGTATGATGATAATTTTCAATGGTGGGTACTTATTATAGTAATATTTGCAATATGGGGATTTGCAATAGGACTGACAGGTGGAATCTTTTCTCTTAAGAGAAGACATTTTCCCATTGCAATAATTGGAGCTTCCTTTGTACTTGTTGGAGGATGGCTTGATTTCTTTGGAACAATTATTTTTGGTATTGTTATAGTAATATTAGGAATAATAGCAACTATATTGATTGCAGTATCCAAAAACGAATTCACCGTTTCTAACAGATGAAAATAAATATCAGTTAGCACAAAAAACATTCGTTAAAACCGTGTTTCTCCTGGAAAATGATACCCCGGAGGGGTGTTTCTCGATGTAAAACCCAGGGTTTACAGGAGAAAAATAGGGTTGTAGGGGCGCTTTGTGTAAAAAGTTGGGTATTTCTTCAACTTTTTACACAAATAGATGACTTTATACACAAAAACTATTTCAATCATTGATCATTTACAAAATTATGTTCGAGATATTAACAAATTTGGGGATAAAGGTACTTGCAATACCTCTTGCACTACTTGCTATTGTATTTAGTCTATTGGCAATAATTTATTTCCAACAAATGAAAAAAAAGATACATTACTTTAAAGCTCCGACATTAGAAGAACTTAAATTCGGAGAAGAAATTGCTAAAAAAATTCATGAATCCATTTGGAATAAGCCCCTAAAAGAATTTGAGAGACAAGTAAATACATTTGTTGATGAGTTCAATAATAGTAATAGAATATCAAGTAAAGCAAATGCATGGGGTTATGTTGGCGCAGCAGTAGTCACCATAATTTCTTTAACGATTCTTTTACTTACCTAATGAGAGTTTACCTCCCAGACAAAAACCACCCCAAAAGATATGTTTTTAATATAATTATTGTTCTCAAATACATCGTATGGAAGAAGAAAAATGGATATCGAAAATTATCGAGCATTGCTTTCAGCATTAATTAGTGCTTTACCTATGGTTATGTCTTTAGGTCTTTTAGCTATTCTTGCATATCCGACATCAAAAACTGGACTTAAAAATGAGGAAATGTATAAGAAATTTACGAGATTTCTCATACCAATTCTTTGTTTATTTATGGTAGCAATTTTTCTTGATATAAGTTCGTTATCAGTATTGTGCGCTAATGGAAATAATCCATTATTATCAATAGCTCTTTTCTTCTCAATAACTTCGTTAATCGTTATGCCTATCTATTTGTTTATTTATATACGCATGATTCCAAAACTCTGGAAATAATTATTGTGCATAAAAGCCGTGCTAATGCTTCTCCGCCCCCAGTATATAAAACCCTATGTTTAAGGGTAAAACGAGCGATTCGAAAAACGAAAATATGGCATTCTTTCAACGGAAGGAAACACTATAATATACTGGTAAATAGCTGCCCGAATCCCGGTGCGGGCGTACCATAAAATTCCATCGCAATAATTTTAAATAAATTTTTTAGAATTACTGTTCGTCTTTCTTCATTATATTATAATCCTGTTTTATTCTTCAAATTCATCAGTGATTTTTCGTAATGATTCGATAACGCCGTCAA
>CAYGVP010000118.1:1898-4930 GCA_964353385.1 uncultured Dehalococcoidaceae bacterium | reverse complement strand
TCGAAGAGATCCAGGGAAAGAAAAAATAAAAATCGAAGCTTTTTCTTTGACTTTTAGAAATTTTTTGATTTTATATTAAATGATGATGCTGGCTGGAGAGGCTCCTCCTCAGCCCCCTTCCTTTTCAAACCTTGGAGGGATCGACAACAACTTTATCCGCCTCCCGTTGCAAAAAAATGATACATCCGGCTGCTGATCCATATCAGGAAAATGAACTCGTCCACTGGGAAGGGGTCTTCCCCTCCGAGTCGACTTCGAGATGGCGGAGACATCAGCCCCGGCGAAAGAGCTGGCGAAGGGCGCCGGGTTTAAACGAAAATAGATTCTTCCTCTCATTGAGATAAGCGGTCCAGCAGTCGCCGCAGTCGTGGTTCCGGACATGTCTGAGAGCTTCCATCATCCCGTCCCGGATGATATTTTTTGGCGTCAAGCTGGCTCCATGTTGGATGCAGGGGATCACGTCCCCATTAGCCTCGATGTGGATGTAATCCTTTCCGCAAACGCACGATGAATTTCTCCGGCTCCTGACAGTCAGGACATCGTGATCATTCCAAGCGATGGCCGGCTTGTAAGCTCCTTCGGAAAACATCAGCTTTCGTCCCTGCTTTTTCCAGGCGACGATCTTCTCGTGCATGGACCGGATCTGGTCGCCGGTCAGAGCCAGGTTTCTCGCCTCTTCCCGGTAGTACATCCGGCCGAACTTCACCGGCTGCGCGTTCAGAGATATACCTTTCGCCTCGCAGAATTCGAGCATAGTTCCGATCCCACCGTAATTGTCCCGGCAGACGGTCATATTGACGTAGGTCCTCAGGCCGGCTGCCCTTGCCCGGTTGATAGCTTGAACGGCGCCGGTGAACGCGCCGTCGCCCCGAAGGCGGTCGTTGATCTTCTGGTCGGTGGAATCCAAACTAATGACGACCTCGTCCAAGAAGTCGAGCAACTCCGGACGGGAGGCGATATGGATGCCGTGAGTGACGACGGCTGTGATCATCCCAACATTCTTCGCCTCGGCAGTGATCTCACGGAAATCCGGCCGGAGAGTCGGCTCTCCGCCCTGGAACTTGACCCGTATCGTTCCAAGCCCGGCGAGAGTCCGAAGGATGGCCCGCCATTGGGCCGCCGGCAGGAGAGGACTTTCCACCTCAGGACAGCGGCAAAACACGCACCGCCGGTCGCAGGCGTTTAAAAGCTGGGCTTGGACCTCATACGGATGATAGGCATTGAAACGATGGCGGAGATATCGCCATCCGCTCTTTATTTGTCGGGACGAAATCATGCCTTTCCTCCTCGAGGAATCTGGAGAGACGGATGTCGATTCAGGGTCAGCAGCGAGACCAAAGTCAGGATCCCGAAGCGCAATGTCGCTGGCCCGAGTTTGAGGCAGCCGGTCGGATTTTCTTCATGGCGATTCAAGAAAAAAACGAGAGAGAATGCGGAAACGAGACACAGTCCGAGCGCCAACAACACATTCAGTCTGTGTCCGGTAAAGACGAGGATCCCCCCAAGTGCCATCCCGGAAACCGCCGTCCAGGGCAGCAGACGGAATTGACCGATGCGAATCCATCGGGCCAGACGCCAGAGCCTCGGCGAGGAGAGTCGCGGTCGTGCACGAAGAAGTTCGAATAGGTACCCCGAACCGCGGCGCCGTCGGTACTCGAGAAGCTCCTTGGCGGTCTTCGGCGCCCTCAATTCCGTAGCTCGGGCCGACGGACACATCCGGACTCTCCAGCCTCTCGCCCGAGCGGCTAAGGCCAGGGAGATGTCCTCCGTGAGTGCCTCCGGTTGAATGGCCGGGACGGCTTTTTTCCGGATGGCATAGCAAACCCCCGAAAAGCCGGCCGAAACGAAAACCTCGCCTTCGAGCCACCACAGAAAATTCACCAGTCTCCAATGGATTCTTTCCTCAACAAGCGGGGTTTTGGGGACGATCGAGGCGCCGGCGACAGCTAATCGAGGGTCGCCCGTCAGGAGATCAACCAGCCTTTTGATGCAGCTTGGCTCCAGCCGGGCATCGGCATCGGTAAAGGCCAAAATGTCCTGAGGAAGAATTTCCATAGCCCGATTGACCTGTTCGACCTTTTTTCTGACACCGTTCATTCGAACCAGGCGGATGGGATTTCCATTGTCGATTTCGTTCTGGACGAGGTCAGGGGTGAGATCCGTCGAGCCTCCATCGACGATGACGATCTCGATCCGGTCCTTCGGATAATCGATCTTCCGGAGATCATCGAGCTTGTCGAGGATCAAAGCCTCTTCGTTCAAGGTCGGAACGACGATCGCGATTCCCGGCCATGACGGCGATGGGGAGATCACTTTTTTTTTAAACGCAGCCGCAACAGAGAGGGCGAGGATATATCCGAAAACCAGCAGCCACACGAGTGCGATCGCGGCGATAAAGGCGACGAACAGGATCCTGATTGTCATGTCCACGTCAGCCAAACCTTCCTAGATGTCTTCTCGCAAACCCGGCAAGGACGCGCAGGTTGAACGAAAAAAGATAATTGAGCTCTACGAGACAGGGTGAAAAGCAAGCCAGACAACGGTGCTCTTGCAGCGTCCGCCAACAGGCCTCGACTCCGTCCACAAGAACATTTCCGCCGGAAATCTTGCCCATGGTAGTCACGCACGGAGAAACGATGCCATCGGGAGTGATGCTGAAATAGCTGCGACCGGCCCGGCAGAGAGGGGCTTTCCGGAGCAAAGGATCGTCCGGGTTCAATTCGCCGGCCTCATACCTGTCGTCAAAATAATTTCTCCAGCGAGAGGCATAACGAAAGCTGGATGGAGATAGGAGAATCCGCCGGTTGCGTTTCGCCCGCGCGGCAATATCAAGAAGCAATCGCCGTATCTCGTGATCCTCGGCTTTGATGCGCCTGGCTTCCCGCCAGAGATTCGGATCGCCGGAACGGACGACGTTGATAGTCAAATAGAGATCACGATCTTCAATAAATCGGAGCAGGCTGTCGAGTTCGGGAGCGGTTCCGGCGGAGAGGACGGCGTTGATTTTCAGCGGGATTTTGGCTTGCCGGGCG
>CAYGVP010000118.1:0-1798 GCA_964353385.1 uncultured Dehalococcoidaceae bacterium | reverse complement strand
CCGGGCGATGAGGTTCCCTCTCTTCAAGTTGCCGCCCACGCCCGTGTGAACAGGAATAAATCTTCCGGATAGCCGATAGTTTCGTACGGTCCAGGGAGCGATGAGGAGAACGGCAACGATGATCAGGAGAAGAGAGTGTTTCAGGATTCTATGCGAACCGATGACGAGGAGCATCCCAGGGAAAAACACGAGGAACGGAAGGAAAATGGCTTTAGTCAAGCACATAGTAGCCAGGACGATGCCCATGCCGACCGCCTTGGCCGGAGTGGGCCTCTCCAGGAACGTCAAACCCAGAAAAAGAAGACAACTCATCAGGAACGACAGCAGGATTTCGTTCCAAATCCTCGGGACGTGCCAGAGAACCGCGGGATACAGGGCATAGACGAAAGCGCCGACAAAAGCCGCTCGGCGGTTCCAGAGTTTCCCGGAGACAAAGAAAACCATCAAACACGTCAGGCCATGAAGAAGGCTCTGCGTGAGCCAGAGACCGCCGGGAAACCATCCCGCCGTCAGAGACAAGCTCAAGGCGATAAAACCCGGGTAAAAAGGTCCGCGAAAGGCCGTTGGCCCTTCATCCGACGAAAAGGTCAGCCCTTTGCCCGCCCGGATGTTTCGTCCAAGTAAACCGTAAAAATCCGGATCGAGGTCGGCCCGGAAAGTCGCGCTGAAGGCAGGATAAACGGCAAAGCTGTAAAAGGATCCTGCCAGGAAGCCGGTCAGGAAGACCAGGAGGAGCAGCAGAGAGTTTTTTTGGCGAGCCTTCTGCCTCAAATCTTAGTCCCTAGAGAACGGAGCACTCGAGTTTTGGAAGGGATGTGTTTTTGCGCGGCGCGCGGTCATCTCCCTCGCCAAATTCGGCCTCGGAATCGCCAATCGCGGAAAAAGAATATCCCGCACTCCGATTCGATACAGGGATAATCATTTCTTTTTTCATGTTGTCTCGAATCAGGTCACGTTGAACATGACAAAGGGGCTTCGTTTTGCGAGAAAATGATACATTCGGCTGGTGATCGATGTCAAGAAAATGGCTGCGAAGCAGGCCCTCCCGACTGTCCGAATCTCGGTGATCATCGGGCCCCTCCGGTCCTCGCAAAGGAGAGAAACGGCAGTTTCATATGAGGCTGCGGGGAAATCAAAAAACGCGACCGGAACGATCGTCGCCTCCTCGGCGATTGCCAAAATCGCCGGAGATGATTTTATTCCTTTCCGGGATCGCCCGTTTTTTTGAGGATTAACTTTTTGAGAACGGGAGCCGATGTCTTTTTCCGAGAGGCGCATGAGGCACGGGAGGTGAGCCTGTTTTAGTTTCACTTCCGTTTCGACCCTGGCGATTTCGATCTTTTTACGCCAGGAATCCTTGAGAAACGCGACCGCGTTGATCACGGTCAGGCCGGTCATCACGAGGCCGACCAGGGCGGCGATCCCCGCCATCCGTCGGGAAACGGCGATTTTTCCGGGCGCGGATTTCATCCGATTCGTCCTTCGGTATTCAGAGGACAACTGCCATTCGAGCTTCTCGACGAACCGACCGTCGGGTTCATACTTGTTATTCATTTTTTCCTCCATTGGATTTTACATCGGGAAGCAGTGATTTCAAGGACCGGCGGGCCCGCCTCAAGAGTCCTTCCACTGCCCGTTCCGATATTTCCATCTCGTTCGCGATCTCCGCGGGTCTTGATGTTGTGGGCTTATGTGTTCCAGGCTCGACAGAATATTGAATAATCCGGATCTTTAATCCCACGGCGTCCCGCGAGCCGATCCGGAGAAGATGGGCTTTAGCGTCCGGGCATTTTTTTGA
>CAYGVP010000117.1:0-4948 GCA_964353385.1 uncultured Dehalococcoidaceae bacterium | reverse complement strand
CTGGTTCAATCAGCCTTACCTGGCGAAGACGTTAACCACTAATGCGCGGATAATACTAAGCGGCCGCGTGACTCTTTTCAAGGGGCGCCATGTGTTCCTGTCGCCGGATTGGGAGCTTATGGAAGGGCAGGACTTGGTGCATACTGCTCGCCTGGTGCCGGTCTATCCGCTGACTCAAGGCCTGCGGCCGCGCCAGGTCAGGAGACTGATGAAAGGGTTCATCGACCGGTGGGCGGGGCGTTTAGTCGATTTTATGCCAGAAGGTTTGCGGAACAGGCTTAATCTGCTGAAGCTGCATGAAGCTATCAGCCAGGCGCATTACCCGGAAAGCGAAGAATCCAAAGATAAGGCGCGCGTCCGGCTGGCTTTCGATGAGTTTTTCCTTTTACAGCTGGGCGTGATGAGCCGTAAGCGCAACTGGCAGGAGAGCCAGCCCAGCACGCCTTTAAACATTAAAATGGCACTTTTACGGAAATTTTTAAGTTCATTGCCTTTTACACTCACGCTGGCCCAGGATAAGGTTCTTAAAGAGATACTTGGGGATTTGGGTAAGCCTACCCCCATGTGTCGCCTGCTGCAGGGAGAAGTCGGCAGCGGTAAAACGGTGGTAGCTGCAGCCGCTTTACTGATGGCGGCGGCTAATGGCTGCCAGGGCGCTTTCATGGCGCCTACGGAAATTCTCGCCGAGCAGCACTTCGCTACCGTTTGCCAGCTGCTTTCCAAGCTGGGAAAGGAAGAGGGAGAGGGTTATTTGCGCAGCTATAAAGGTGTTTTAACCAATCCCCTCAATGTAGCGCTGCTCATCGGCGATATCAAGCAAGCCGGGAAAAAGAAAATCCAACAGCAGATTCAGACGGGCGATATAGATATCATTATCGGGACGCACGCGCTGGTACAAAAGGGCCTGGAGTTCTCCAAGCTAGGGCTGGCGGTGGTCGATGAGCAGCACCGTTTCGGCGTGGAGCAGCGTTCAGCGCTGCGGGAAAAGGGTTTTAATCCGCATATGCTGGTCATGACCGCCACCCCCATACCCCGCACCCTCGCCCTTACGCTATATGGCGACCTCGACCTTTCGGTGATTAATGAATTGCCGCCGGGCCGGCAGACAGTCAAGACGAAGTGGCTCAAGCCGGAACAGCGGGAAAGCGCTTATGCCTTCGTGCGGAAACAGGTGTCCGAGGGACGCCAGGCTTTTATCCTCTGCCCATTGATTGAAGAATCGGAGGCGATTGCCGCGCAGGCGGCGGTGGTTGAGTACGAGCGTTTATCGCAGGAGGTTTTCCCGGACCTGCGGGTAGGCTTGCTGCACGGCAGATTGCCATCGGCGGATAAAGATGCGGTCATGGCAGAGTTCCGCGCCGGCAGACTGGATATTCTTGTTTCGACGCCGGTGATAGAAGTCGGCATCGATATTCCGAATGCCACCGTTATGCTCATAGAGAGCGCCGACCGCTTCGGTTTATCCCAGCTCCATCAGTTTAGAGGGCGGGTAGGGCGCGGCAAAGAGCAGAGTTACTGTATGCTGCTGGCGGAAAATCCCTCTGAAGTTGCACGGCAGCGACTTGACATAATAGAAAATACTCACGACGGCTTCAAGCTGGCGGAAGAGGACTTAAGGATGAGGGGGCCGGGCGAGTTTTTCGGCACCCGGCAGAGCGGCCTGCCAGACCTGCGCATGGCTAAAATGTCTGATGTGGCTTTACTGGAACTGGCGCGGAACGAAGCCATAAAGCTCTTCCGCATCGACCCGGGCATGGAGAGGGTAGAGCATCAGTTGCTTGCCCGGGAGATGGCACGCGTCTGGACCAATGCCGGCGAGTGGAGCTAAGCAAATTTTATAAATATCTTATGATAAATTAACGATTTTTTAATATCGTCTTCTTGTTTGTGTGTTATACTCAAGTCAGGTAAAAAATGAGTCAGTTAGTTCCTCTTCAAGTGATTATTAAACGGAGATATTTTGGCAATTAGACAGGTATTGACGCAGGGCAGCCGTAAGAAGATAATATATCTTCTCATCATACTGGTATGCCTCGTTGTCATCGATGGGCTGATAACGGAATACGTTATCGATGGGGGAAAAGCTTCGGAGGCGAATCCGTTTTTAGAGTCGCTGGTGGGGGAACCGGCCTTCATGATACTGAAAGCGGTCGGCGCACTGTTGTGTGCCTTTATTTTATTTGATGTCTATCGCCGCTTCCCCAAGACCGCCGTGATTACTACATGGATTGCCGTCGTGGGGTATTTTGTCATTGTTCTCTGGAATGTCAGTCTGATATTTCTAGCTTAACGTCCGCTTCCTTAAACTGCACCCGACGCCATATCGGTATTACCTCTGGCATCACATCGACAAATGTAATCTCTCTGGGTAGTTTATAATCGGCCAGGCGTCCTTGGCAAAATTGTCGGATTTCTTGCTCTGTGGCTGTTTCACCGGGTTTCAAACGCACCAGTGCTTTAATTGTCTCGCCGCGTATCAGGTCTATTGCACCCATTACCCTCGCTTCGGCTACCTTGGGATGGGTCTTCAAGACCTCCTCGATGTCGGTAGGGAAGATATTCTGTCCCTTTAAAATCAGCATTCTCCTCTTGCGGGCGGTGATGAAAAGATAACCTTCTTCGTCAATCCAGCCGATATCGCCGGTATGGAGCCAGCCGTTCTTTAGCGTCCTGGCGGTAGCTTCGGGTTTATTGTAAAAGCCGCTCATAAACGGCCCCCGCAGGACCATCTCGCCCTCCTGGCCGGGCGGTATCTCGTTATCGTTCTCATCGAATATCTTAATCTCCCAGCAGGGCAGGGTTTTACCGGACGAGCCTATCTTACCCGTGCCGTGGATGGGCATGACCGTGACATGACAGACCGACTCCGTTTGACCGTAGATGTCGCGGATATCAAGGCCGAAAACCTGTTTGAACTTATTAATAACTACGGGCTCCAATGGTGCCCCGCCGCTGACCAAAAGCCGCAGCGAGCTAAGGTCATGTTGCATGCCTAAACGCCGGGCGACGTTTATCATCAGGGAATAAATATAGGGGACGCCGCAATAAATCGTGCCCTTTTCCCGTTCCACGGCTTCCATAAAGCTTTCGATTGACCGCCCCGTGCCCGGCACGACGACGATAGTGTTGCCTGTGTAGATGGAAGCCAGCAGCACGGCGGTCATCCCGAACTGGTGGTACATGGGCAGGGCAAACAGCATCATTACGTCGTTTTCCTCTTGCTCAAATGTCGCGGCGGAATTGATAACCTCGATATAGACGCTCCGTTGCGATAGGGCGACGCCGTGGGGGATAGAGGTCGGGCCGCCGGTATAAGAAATGATGGCAATATCGTCCGGTTTGACGGCTGTTTTAAAGCTTGAAGAAGAATTTTTTGCTATGATTTGTTGGTAACTGATAAATCGTTCGTCTTCTTGATAGTTGAGGGTGATAATGTGTTTGATGGATTTGAATCTCGGCAGGGCAGTTGATAGCGATACCAGAGGAGGATTCTCGATAACCAATACTTTGGGCGTGCAGTCGTTACAGAGGCTCGCTAATTCGTCGGCTACATAGCGCGAATCCAGCGGCACGGCAATGCCGCCGACTTTAATTATGCCGAAGAGAACGGATACGAATTCCGGGCTGTTTGCCAGCATCATCGCTACGCGGTCGCCACTTTTCACTCCCAGCTTCATTAAAGCATGGGCAAACCTGTTGGAGTCTTCTTGCAGACAGGCGAAGGAAACGCGGCGTTCGCCAAAGACGATAGCCGTCTTATCGCCTAAACGCCTGGCGGTATTTTCCAGTATCGGCCTTAAGTCCATCAGTTTTGACCGAACCTTTCGTTTTGCCTAAAAATCACTTTAGAAATATCAAAATTGATAAACATTCGGGATACGTCCAGTATATCAGATTGAAGTCGTTTTTGGAAAGTGCGTTGACGCTTGTGACGGCCTTTTCGCAAGTCCTTTTATAAGGTATAATTAAATTGATAACGGCTGGATATCCCGTGGATATTTGATGGAAACGAGCCTCTATTTAATCGTACCAATAATCATTATCGCCCTTGTTTTTGATTTTACCAACGGCATGCATGATTCCGCCAACTCCATTTCTACCATCGTCTCCACCAGAGTATTATCGCCCCGTCAGGCAGTGGTTTGGGCGGCTTTTTTCAACTTCATCGCTTTTCTTATCTTTGGCACGGACGTTGCCAAAACTATCGGCCAGGGAATGGTGGATATTAATGTCGTAACTCCCACCGTAATTCTGGCGGGTCTCATCGGCGCTATTGCCTGGAACCTGATTACCTGGTATTTCGGTTTACCCAGCAGTTCTTCACATGCTTTAATCGGCGGCTACGCCGGAGCCGCTATTGCCAAGGGCGGCTTTGGTGTAATAATCGCCGCCGGCTGGTACAAAACTCTTATTTTTATCATCGTTGCGCCGCTGATCGGCCTCTTTATGGGTTTAGTATTAAAGGTTATCACTACCTGGATTGTCTATAAGCAGAGCCCCACGGCGATAGATAAATGGTCGCGTATTCTGCAGATATTTTCGGCAGCGGCATTCAGTCTGGGCCACGGCGGCAACGATGCGCAAAAGACTATGGGCATCATTGCTAGTCTTCTTGTCGCTGGGGGATTTATCGCCAAGGATAATTTCTATGTGCCTCTATGGGTCGTTCTTAGCGCTCATGCGGCTATTGCCATAGGCACGCTTACCGGAGGATGGCGTATCGTAAAAACGATGGGGCAAAGAATTACCAAACTAAGACCGATAGACGGTTTTTGTGCGGAGGCATCCGCCGCTTCCAGTATCTTCTTGTCCACCTATCTTGGCATTCCAGTCAGCACCACCCATGTGATTACCGGGGCGATATCCGGGGTGGGGGCTGTCAATAGGGTTTCGGCGGTGAGGTGGGGTGTAACTTTGCGCATCGTCTGGGCGTGGATTTTCACGATAC
>CAYGVP010000116.1:0-4978 GCA_964353385.1 uncultured Dehalococcoidaceae bacterium | reverse complement strand
TCTTCGCCCCGCTCAGGCGCCTGGTGAGCTTGTCGATGATCTGCTGCGCCTCGCGGTCCGTCACTTTACTCACTCGCGTTGTCCTCCAGGTTTCGGTCAACCCTCGGGAAGTACGTCCCCGGGGACGTCGCGTAATCTACCAGCATGTCGCTCAGGTACTTCGGGAACGTCACCTCAGTGAGCGACTCAGAGAAGTCTAACACGCGATAGCTCCTCACCCCACTCGAAATAAGCGCCCGTCGCTTGTCATAGTCAGTCTGCCAGTTGAGCAAGAACCACGCCGTCTCACACTGAGCGTCCTTCAGCGTGCTAGAAGCGTCGCTCAAAGACAGCGCCAAGGAGGTCTGCTGCATCAGCCAGCGGCACGCAGAGATGAGCAGCTGGGTCTTCTCCATCAGACTCAGCGCTGCCCACGCTGCGGCCCCGTACTTCGCCCCGAAGTACGCATCTGCCTCTGCGACAGAGGCCCAACTGTTCGTGCCTACGACTACGACGGGCGCCGGCATTTACTTTTCGTCCTTTACACGAAGTTCAGCTGCTCGCACTGGTCCGTGTCTGCGACGACTGCGCCGTAGATGGACCATACGCTCTGCAGCTCATTCAGGGTGAGAGGGTCCTTCGGTGCCGTGAAGGTCGTGGGCGGCATGTCCTCCGCCGCCTGGATCTTGTTGCCCGGGAGCACCAGGATCGCCGCGTTCGCGGGCATGTTCGCATTGAACGTGAATATCGGCGTCACGTTCCAGTTCACGAACGCCCCCAGCGAGACTGCCCCCTGGAAGTTCGAGCTCGTCGCGGCGAAGGCCGCGAGCAGGCGCGCCCTGCCGATGGGGTTCGCATACAGCACCATCTGCATCTGCGCAGTGTCCCCGTACCCCTTGTTCCTGCACCTGTTCGCCAGGGTGTAGGCCGCCTGGTTTATCGTCAGGATGTCGCGCCGCAGCTCCGTGTCAGCCACGAGGCCCTGCCACGTGGTCACGTTCAGGGCAGCCGCCGTCGCGAGCAGCAGGTAGTGGTTGTCAGCCTTGTTCGACCAGAAGCGGTTCCGGAAGATCATGGCCATGTCCACCATCGCGGCGACCTTGCGATAGCGGATCATCTTGTCCGTCCACCCGAGGGCCCCTCCGTAGTAGTCCACGTGCGCCGTGACCAGAGAGCCGCTCAACCCGTCGACCTGAATCCTGTCGCCCTCAGGCACGAGCCTGAAGGTGAGCCCGTTCTGCACGTCGTAGATGTCCCAGGTGTCCTGCCCGGTCGCGAGCGGGACATCCTTGAACGACTGCTGGTACCCCAGGTCGAAGTTCTGCGCCCCGATCGTGACGTTGAACGCGTCTGACACGAGCTTCGCGAAGTCGGTCGAGACGGCCGCGATGCCCTGAATCTTGCGCAACGCCTGAATCTTGCGCTGCATCTCGTTGCGCGGCTTCTGCAGGAAGGCCTGCAGCGCGACCGCGCACATCGTGAGCGCCCTCACGTCCCCCTTGTCGAGCCCAGCCGTGAGGGTGTCGAAGAACTGCTGGTCGGATCTTGCAAGATATGATGTTCTCATGTCACCCTCCTCAGATGTTCTCGTCCCAGCGAGTGCCGTCGAAGTTCATCAGCACGTGCTCATCGAGCGCGGCTGCGTCCTTCTTCGCCCACCCGCAGAAGTAGAAGTCCACACCGAACGTCCCCGTCCTGGTCGGCGAGACGTCGTCCGTCGCGGGGTAGTAGTACAGGCGGTCTCCTGCGAGGATCGCCTCACCCGTGCCCACGCGCTTGTCCGACTCCACCTGGCGGCAGCGATAGACGAAGCAAATCTCCTCGCCCGCACTCTCCGCGTTCTTGATGTAGAAGCCGAACGTGTCCTGCATGACGGCGCTGGCGCCCTTGAGCTCCGTTCCCAGCGGGGCCTCGATGTCCCAGAGCTCGTCATATATGACGTTATCCTTTGCTTGAAACACTGCTTACCTCCTGAGTAGCATCAGACCGAGACCATGTCCTCTTCCAGCAGAGGGTTGTTCTTGGCCTTCGTAAGGTCGTCCTTCTGCACCTCTTCGCGCTCCTGTCCCTCTTCCTCAGCGCTGCCCTGCCCAGGCAGTTCCTCCTTGACGTCAAGCGCCAAGGCCACGCTCTTAAAGTCCTCAAGCTTGGTCGCGATGAACGCCTTAAGGGCCTCGTCACTCGCGTCCGCTATCTTGCTCGGGTACGCCTTCTGCAAGAAGGTCTTCTGCCGCGGCGTGAGCTTCATCGCTCCAACAAACGCGTCGTACCGCCCTCGTGCCGTGCTCGCGCGAAGCGCCCCATCACTCACGGTCTTCTCGTCCGTGAGCTTCTTTATCGTCGCGTCGCGCTCAGCGACCGTTGCCTTCAGTCGCGCGCTCTCGTCAAACACGGGCTTGAACGCAACGTCCGCCTGCACTTCCTCCACCGTGAACAGCTGGTGCGGGAAGGTCTTGCGCGCCTTCAGCTCCGTAACGATGTCGTCAAACGACGCCGTTGAAAGGTCTAACTTGCTCACTCGTCGCTCCTCCCTCTTGCGCCCCTTGGGCGCCTCTTCGTCCTCATCAAGCGCCTGTATCATCGCTAGACGCCGAGCCCCGTCAAATGCGGGCTTGTCACGCACCGAGCTGCTGAGCGCGATGCCTGTCATCCTGTGCAGCTTATCTGCGAACCACCTTCCAGCCTCCTCGACGAAGTTCCACTCGCCTTCCTGGCTGCAGATGTCCTTGTCAATCACGCGCTCCTTGTCCGGAAAGTAGCCCACAACGACGTGGTGCAGGGCGCCGTCAATTTCTCTCTGCCCGTCCCACACCACCTCGCCGAGCACCTCGCGGTTCTCCGTCGAATTGTCCGCGTTGTGCCCGCTGAAGAACTTCAACCCGCGCAACAAAGCGCCCTTAATTGACTGCACCGCGCGCCGCGTCCACCTGATGGGTCGCGCCACGTCACCGAGCAGCGTCGGGGTGCTCACGCCCTCGTGACAGATCGAGTAGGCCTGCAAGAACGGGTGCGGGTCGCGCGCTCTGATGCCATTGAGCACCTCCATTGGCACGAGCGACAAGATGTCAATCCCGTAGAGCGCCTGGATGCTCGTGCTGATTGACACGAAGGACTGAACATTACGTCGCATGTTAGCGCTCTCCTTTGGTCCTGACCTAAAGCTGCCGCGCCATAGCGGTAACAACTTTTTAAAGTCTGCAGCCCTGAAGTCACGCGCCTTATCAAAACTACCGCGCGACACTAGTTGCTTCTTGCCTATTGACGCACTACGTACGTACTGCTCACCCATGCGCGCAAACATCTCTTTCGAGTCACTCGCGTAAGTCCCACCCTCAGCCTTAAAGTTGCTGTATGATTGTGTCTCGCGTACAGCGCTCTCCCATTGCTCACGCGCTTCAGGATCAGTGTTCGTTACGTACTGATGGTGCATGTACTCATGCGTAAATGAGTCACTGAAGCGTGAGTTAACCTCTATGGTGCGCGTTGACTCGTCATACTGCGCTTTAACTAGCGCTCCTTCGAACGTCGCATCCTTATCAGTGACGGTAACATTGAGCAAGCGCTTGTTCTCAAAACCCATCTCCGAAAGAGCATCAAGCTGCTCACCTATCTCAGCATACTCTCCTGCATTAGCTTCATTAACATCCGTGAACTGCACTTTATGCTTATCGTAAGCAGCTCGCTTCAGGCTCTCAACGTCTTGCGATGAAGCACTGCCTGCTCCCTTGCTCGCGAACCTTCCCCTCTCGTCATGCTCCTCATTGAACGACTGCAGCTCAACGTACTTCTTGTCACGCATCGCGAGCCACGCTTCCGCCCTCTCGCGCGTGAACGCTGCGTCATCGAAGCTGAGCGCCTGCACGCGCCTCTTGCCCTCGCGCGTGAGCCCGTACGTTGCGACTACGCCCGCGGTGACGCGCTCTCGTTGCAGCTCCTTGAGGCGCTCAGGTCGTATGAAGGTCGCGACGTGTGGCACTCTACTGCTTCTTGAAGCTTATGCGCTTCTTCGCCACGTCTTTACCCTCGTTCCCCGAGCTCTCCTCAGCGCCCTCTGCAGCGCCCTCTTGAACCTTCTCCTCGCCCTTGGCTTCATGCGTGACCTCCTCTGCGCCTCGCAGGCGCGCGAGCATCCGCTTCTTCGCCCTCGCGAGCTCCTGCTCATCGAGCGCGATGCTTGGCGGCACCATGCTGTGCGTCGACACGACTACTTCCTGCCGACCTCGCTTGAACCCGTCACCCTTCACGCCCAGAAGAATGTGCAATTCTACACTTGCCACGTCGTTACCTCACTTCTTGCAGTGCATGTGCTTCGCCGCGAGGTAGTTCAGCGCCTTCTCTCGCGTCTTGAACTTGATGCCCTTGTATACGTAGCCCTTCTTGCCTTGCTGCTTACGCAGCTTCGCAGCTTGCACCTCGCGCACGAACTCAGCGCGCTGTCGCGCGCCGTACTCACTGATCAGCATCCTCGGTTTCCTCGGTTTCCTCAGCACCCTCGCGCGCACGAGCTACCGTCGCGTCTGCCGTCGCGTTCTGCATCGGGCTGCTCTTCCCGCGCTCCTCGCGCTCCTTCTTCATCAGCTCGTCCTCTCGTATCGGGTCAATGCCCGGCAGCATGTTACGCATCGTGAACGTCGATATGAGCTCATCCTTCCAGATTGGCGTCCAGACGTCTATCAGCTGCTGCAGCGCAGCGAGCGATATCAGCGGCAACTTGACCTCTACATCACCCTCAAGCACCTCTGCCCCCGCGACTCCCGCGTCCACCGCGATCGCGCACGCCTTGTCGAGCAGCACGAGCAGCTGCTCCTCCCAGATAAGGCGCTCCTTCTTGGTCGCAGCTGAGGTGACCTCCAGCATGTTCTCTGCCGTAGCCCTGTTGCTCATGAGCTCAGGCCACGCGAGCCAGTGTATCGGGACGCCCGTCATCGCGGCCACGAAGCGCAGACTGTTCAGCATGTCCTTGATCACCGCGTCGGCCCCCGACCCAGAAGGCTCAAGT
>CAYGVP010000115.1:0-5108 GCA_964353385.1 uncultured Dehalococcoidaceae bacterium | reverse complement strand
CTACTGGTGTCCCATCGGGCAGGAAGGGCATGTCCTCTTTAGGTGCGATGATGGAGATAACGCCCTTGTTGCCGTGTCGGCCGGCCAGCTTATCGCCGACCGATACCCGGCGCTTCTGCGCTATCCATACCTGTACCCACTGGTTGACGCCGGCAGGCAGGTCATCGCCGCCGTCCTTGCTATCTTTGCGGGTATATACTTTAACGTTGATTACTTTGCCCCACTCCCCGTGAGGGACTCTCAAGGAGGTGTCTTTCACCTCTCTGGCTTTTTCCCCGAAGATCGCCCGTAGCAGCTTTTCCTCGGCGGAAAGCTCTGTCTCGCCTTTGGGGGTGATTTTCCCCACTAGGGTATCGTCCGGTATGACCTCGGCGCCTATGCGGATAATGCCTTCCTCGTCGAGTTCGCGCAGGCTTTCCTCGCCTACATTGGGGATATCGCGCGTGATTTCCTCGGGTCCCAGCTTGGTGTCACGGGCTTCTACCTCGTGTTTGTTGATATGGATAGAGGTAAACATGTCTTCTTCGACCATGCGGCTGCTTAATATAATGGCGTCCTCGAAGTTATAGCCTTCCCAGCTCATAAAGGCGACCGTTACATTTTGCCCCAGCGCCAGCTCACCGTTTTCTGTAGCCGAACTGTCTGCCAGCACCTGTCCTGCCTGTACACGGTCTCCCTTATTCACGAGAGAACGCTGGTTGATGCAGGTCCCCTGGTTGGTGCGGACGAACTTCATTAAATCGTAGTTTTTCGTCGTTTTATCGTCATGTGTAATTATTATGCGGTATTTGGTGTTGCCTTTTTCATCGATGTTGCCCGCCATTTCTGTTACTATGCCGGCTTTCTCCGCAAAAACCACCTGCCGGCTGTGTTTGGCGGCTTCCATCTCCATACCGGTGGCTACTAGAGGTGCCTCCGGTCGCAGTAATGGGACCGCCTGGCGCTGCATGTTGGCGCCCATTAATGCCCGGTTGGCGTCGTTGTGTTCCAGGAATGGCGTCAAAGCCGTCGCCACGCTGACCACCTGCTTGGGGGTGACGTCCATTAGTTCTATCTTATCGGGTGTTTCAAAAAGATAGCCGTCGGCCAGCCTGGCTTCGATTCTCTTTTCTTTGAACTGGTTGTTCTCATTAAGCGGCGCGTTAGCTTGGGCGATAATATATTTATCTTCCTCGTCGGCGGGGAGATATATAATTTCATCCGAGACAAAGGGGACTAATTTTATTTTTCTGGACTGTAATTTCGCGAGTTTGGCGGCGATTTCCGGCGTGATAACAGTCCTCGCTTTAAACAGCGGCTTGCCTTTGTCATCGGTAATCTCTTCAGCGGCAGTCCTTCCTGCCAGATGCTTGTCTTTAGTGCTCAGCTCATGGATGACTTTACGGTAGGGTGTTTCGATGAATCCGTACTCGTTGATGATGCTGTAAGTCGCCAGCGAGCCGATAAGACCGATGTTCGGTCCTTCCGGCGTCTCGATAGGGCAGATGCGCCCGTAGTGAGAGAAGTGGACGTCGCGCACTTCAAAGCCAGCGCGGTCGCGCGAAAGCCCGCCGGGCCCCATGGCGGAAAGCCGTCGTTTGTGGGTTAATTCAGCCAGCGGATTGGTCTGGTCCATGAACTGTGATAATTGCGAGCCGCCGAAAAACTCTCTCACGGCGGCGACTATCGGGCGGATATTAACGAGCGCGCTCGGCGTGACTGCCTCCGTACCGATAATGCTCATACGCTCCCTGACCACCTGTTCCAGTCGCAGGAAGCCGATGCGGAACTGGGTTTGCACCAGCTCGCCGACTGTACGTACCCGCCTGTTGCCCAGGTGGTCGATATCATCGCTGTGGTCTTTGCCGTTATTGATTAGGATAATATGGCGTATTATCTCTAATATATCGTCTTTCGTTAAAGTATGCTCTTTGAGGTTGACATTCACTCCCAGCCGCTTGTTAAGTTTATAGCGCCCCACGCTCCCCAGGTCATAGCGGGCGGGGTCGAAAAACAGGTTTTTAATCAGTTTTTTTGCGTTGTCCAGCGAGGGAAGCTCGCCTGGATGCAGCTTCTTATAAATATCGAGCAGGGCGTCTTTTTCGTCTTTGATATTGGGCTCGCGCTCCATGGTGACGCTGATATATTTATGTTCGGACTGCTTTTCCTGCTTATTAAAGAGCTTGTATATATCTTCATCGGAACTGTAGCCGATGGCGCGCAGCAGGGTGGTGATTGGTATTTTACGTTTCCCATCGATTTTAGTGGAGATAATATTGCGGTTGCTCGTTTCGAATTCCAGCCAGGCGCCGCGGGTCGGGATGAGCTTTGCCTGGCATAGATTGCGTCCGGAGGCGGGGTCTTCCTCAGTGGTAAAATAGACCCCCGGAGAACGCAGCAGTTGGCTGACGACTACTCTTTCGGCGCCGCTGGTGATAAAAGTGCCTTTGGAGGTCATCAGCGGAATATCCCCGAAGAAAAGGTCCTGCTCTTTAATTTCTCCGGTTTCTTTTACCAGCAGGCGTACCTTTACGTAAAGCGGCGCGGAATATGTCTGGTCTCGCTCATGGCATTCCTGCTCCGAGTGGCCCGGCCGCGGTTCGCGAAATTCATAAGCGATAAAGCTAAGCTCCAGCCGGTTGCCGGTCAGGTCCTTGATGGGTGATATCTCTTCTAAAAGCTGTTTTATTCCCTCTTCCTGGAAACGCTGAAAAGAATCAAGCTGTACCTTGATAAGGTTGGGTACTTCAAGAACGGTAGGCAGCTTGGCGTAAGATTTACGGGGGACGATTCTTTGGGACGCGGAAACGGGGGCTTTCGATGTTAAAACCATCTCTACTCCTTAGACGAATACAGCGATTCTGGATTTTCAATGATAATATTTACCCGGGGCTAAAACGCAAACGCATGTATACTAACACTTAGAATATTTACGTTTGGGAATCTAGAGTAACAAACACTTAGGGCATTATTACTTACTACGAATATATAGATTATCATAATTATAACAACCTTGTCAAGCCCTATATCATTATTTTATTAAAATATTTAAATGTAGCTCTTTTTACTATCTGTTTTACCGCCGAAAATGCTAATATTAAATAAATTCTCTCTATCTATAATCTTAACTTGAAAATATGAATATAAAATTAACTCAAACCCGGCTGATTCTGGCGATTATCAGCACCGCATTGGAGGAGGTTGCTATCTGGGCGGTATGGCGCTGGCTCCTGCCGGAGTTTAATGTCAACCTGCACGTCGGTGTATTAATCAGTATTATGGTAGGTTGGGGGATTATTAGTACCTGTCTTTTCCTTTTCACTACCCGTACCCTGAAAAAGCAGGCTCTGGTCGGGCTGCCGTCGATGGTCGGTGCAGTGGGGAAAGCCGCCGGCAACCTCACCCCTGAAGGCATGGTGAAAATACGCGGTGAGCTTTGGGGCGCGGTATCGGAAGAGGGCAATATCGCTGCCGGTGAAGGTATTATCGTAACCGGCGAAAATGGGCTTAAATTACTCGTGCGTAAAAAATTGCGGTAGTGTTAAACATTGAAAAGGATGGTAACCACATCCCCGTCCTGGATGATATATTCCTTCCCCTCGAGACGCAGCAATCCCTTTTTGCGCGCTTCGGCAACGCTGCCGCATTTTACCAGTTCATCAAGATTGATGCACTCCGCCCTAATGAATCCCTTTTCCATGTCTGTATGAATTTTCCCGGCGGCTTTCACGGCGGGGGTGCCTCGGTTAATCGACCAGGCTCTAACTTCGTTAGGAGTGAAAGTAAAGAAAGTAATCATGTCGGAAAGCTCGTAAGACATCTTGATTGTGCGCTCCAGTCCCGATTCTTTTAATCCGTACTCTCTGCGGAACTCTCGCGCGGCGTTTTCATCGAGTTGCGCCAGCTCCATTTCCAGCTTGGCGCATAGCGTTATCACCCTGCATTTAGCGTCGGAAAACTGCGCGTTTAGTTCTGCTTCTAAATAGGCTGTTTGCGGTATCTGCTCTTCGCCGATATTTACCACGATAAGCGCTGGTTTAGCGGTGAGGAACTGGTAATTGGCAATCAATCTGGCGGCGGATGATTCAATCGCCAGTGTGCGTAGCGGCGTATTTTTTTGGAGTTCGGCTTTAAATCCCAGTAAAATCTCCTTTTCCTGTAAAAAAACCTGGCGTTCTCCGGGCTTGACCGCTTTTAAAGAGGTTTCCAGTTTTTCCAGTCTTCTTTCCATGATAACTAGGTCGGAAAAGACCAGTTCCAGGTTGAGATTGTTGATGTCCCTCTTGATATCCAGACTGCCCTGGGGATGCGGAATGCTGTCGTCTTTAAAAGCGCGGATGACGATTATCAGGGTATCGACGGTGCTAAGCTGGTTTAGCAATTGGCCGCCTATGCCTTTGTCCGTAGCCAGAGATTTAACCGATGCCCCGACGTCGATGTATTTTGCCTCGGCAGACACGACCTTAGACGGGTGAATTAGGTCCGTCAGGATTTTAAGGCGTGGTTCGGGGACATGGGCGATGCCTATATGGGGCGAGAGACCGCCGGCAGGGTGGGAAGCCGCATCGACTTTGCCGCTGGTAAGCGCGTTAAAAACAGTCGTCTTGCCGCTCTGGGACAGCCCTATAATGCCGAAGTTGATGCTCATTGGACACAAGGTTGAGTTACGGGGATATCGGGATATCAGCGACCTTTTTTAATAATTTCTCGGGCTCTCTTGAGACCGAGGTCTCTTTCCTCGATGGGCAGTTTATCATTAGCCGCCAGGTTAAGCAATACGAGCAGCGACTCGTGGGTTGCCATATCGCCCAGCAGGTTAATCGCCTGGACCCTCATTTTTGCGGAAAGCTGTAAATCCGTGGCGATATTTGCCATTTTCTTTAGTTCATCGTATTTATTGCTTTCTTCATCAAATTCGGGCATCGTCGTTCACCTCTCGTTAATATAAAGATATTTCACTTGTCATCGTAAACTCTATTTGCGATTATTCGCTATAGGCGGCTTTTTGTCAAATCCGGGTACATCGTTGGTTATGCCAT
The DNA here is from genome assembly GCA_964353385.1 of uncultured Dehalococcoidaceae bacterium. Classification (GTDB taxonomy): domain Bacteria; phylum Chloroflexota; class Dehalococcoidia; order Dehalococcoidales; family RBG-16-60-22; genus RBG-13-51-18. Next base: position 90 of record CAYGVP010000115.1, on the reverse strand, counting down.
GTGTTATAATTACATATCAAAACTTGGCTATAGAGTTAACAAGGAAGGGAAATTTGCTGTATATACTCATCGGCGAAGATGATTATTCCC
>CAYGVP010000114.1:0-5147 GCA_964353385.1 uncultured Dehalococcoidaceae bacterium | reverse complement strand
TATCAGAACTGGAGATGTAATTCAGAGGTTTGTCGGGGCTGCTAAACTCTGTTACCCAAGCTGTGTTGGTAGCAACGTTAATGAAAAGAAAAAGAGCTTTTTCAGCAGGTTCAACATAAAGTTGATATCTTCAGTTATTTTAGTAACTTTCCTGATAAGCGAGATTGCCATAAACGCATATGCCAATGAATCCTTCAACGAGACCTTCAACAAAAGTTCGAATACCAGCCCCATAACCTCTTCTTTTGTTTTTAATGAGAATTTTCAACTTAATGAGATTATAGAAACCGCGATTAAGAATGCTTCTGGTAGTGTCGAAATAAACGACAGTTCAGTTCCTACTTATGAAACTCCAAATGATATGCATCCTGAATTTAGCGTGAATATGGAATATCCTCAGAAAATAACTAGAGGAGAAACTTTTACAGTTAAGATTTATGTCACTAATGTTGGTTCTGCACCTGCTAAAAACGTTGTAGTAAATCTTCAATTGCCTGAAGGATTTGAATTTACCTCCAGTAGCTCTAACTGTGATGTATTAGATGCTACAAGTTCTTGCATTTCTGAGATTAGTGTTGCATCTACTGTTTCTGCAAATCTAGGAACGAACGATTTAAAAGTTGTGATAAACTATGAGTAACGTAAAATCAGGTCAGAGTCAGTTATTGATACCATTAATCGTAATTTTAACCTCTGCTCTAGTTTTTGCCGCAAACACCTACATAAATGCTACTAATTCGACTCAGACAGGAGAGTTTTTAGTTACACAACAAGTTGAAGAGAGAAACTTCTCAATAGAGATTTGGGCTAACACCTCTATTAGATTGGAGTCTGACGAATTTTTCGTCAGAGCTATTTTGACCTTGGACAATGGAACCTTGCTTAAAGACCAACAGGTAGATTTTTACTTTAACGGTTCTTCTGTATACAACGTCTTTACTAATTTCGAAGGGGTTGCAGAAATTCCTAGACCTGACAACGGAACTATAAGAGCTATTTTTAATGGCAATCCATCCTTGTTCTTAAACCCCTCTCAAGATGAAATCAAAATAATAAATATTAATAATGTAACAAACATAACAGAAAAATTCAAGCCTAAGTTTGATATCATTTCAGATAAGACAGTGAAGCTAGAAAATTTAGAGATAACTGTATTTAACATTTCTGAAGACTCTTATAAAACACTTGATTTAGATGAAAATTATCAAAGGATAGAAAAAAATTATTACAAATTTTATATTAAAGTATTTAATAACTTTTCAAGGATTCCACAAGTCTATAACTTGACAGACAATGAAGTTATTAAGATTTTGTTAGAAGATAATTTGGGTAATTTCTATAAGCAAGATGAAGAAATCCCATTCTTTTTAAGTTCATTAAATTTATTTGGAAATTCTATGGAGATTTCACCATCAAGTGGTAGAGAAGGTTATTTGATTTTTTCTGAGACAGAAGGGACTCCTGAAAAATTAATAGTTCAAACAAAATCTGAGGCGAAAGCGGAGTTTGGAATAAGATGACAAAACAGAAAAAAGGTTTAAAAAATCAAAAGATTTTCTTAATCTTAGCTTTTGCCTTTTTGTTTTTGGTTATTTCTCCAAAGATGGCTATTGCAGCTATAACTTATTCAGCAGGAAGCCCAGGAACAATAACTGTAATAGGAGGCAATCAAACTGGAAATGTTACTTCTGCAGGTTCAAATACATTATCTGATTCGAGTAAAGCCTGGACATCAAATGCCTATACTGGTAGAATTGCATTTATTTGGAATGGAACTGGTAAGGGGCAGACTAATAGAATAAACTCCAATACTGGTACTCAGCTTACAGTAGAAAAAAGTTGGAATACAACTCCCGACACTACAAGTAAATACTTAATAACTTATAATTTTGCGGATGTGTACGCAGCAGGTGTAGCAGGGAGTTGGTCGTATGCATTTCAAAGGCTACCAGGCAATAGGCAATATTACTGTAATGCCACTCTGACAATTGGGAATAGCTCTGCTAACGGGTTTTCTGGATTGGCTGATGAATTGAAGCAGTTTGTTATTTTAAATAACGCTTGGCTGAACATAAATGGAAATGCTGGAAATACTTTATTACAATTTGGAAGTGTAGACCAATATAATAATGGTTTTCAGGGTTGTGATTTTCAATTTACTAATGATGCTTGGGACGCTGATACTCTGAGAATAAGTGACAGTTTACTCTATGTTTATTCTACCCACATCTATACCAATGTAAGATGGCGGATGACTGGTAACGGTGCTTACTATATATTCAAGGACGTGGATGCTGTCATGGGCGATGGCATAGATATACCGTCAGGCACTAGCTCAATGTGGCTGGAGAATGTATATTTACATAATTCTTTATCAGGTCATGTAGGACTTAAACTGCATAGAACTCCTGATTTGCTCAAGAACGTGAGAGTATATAATAATTATTATGGGCTTCAGGTTTACTACGGTACTAATAACGTGTCCGGTACAAATCTAGACTTCAGAAATAATAGTTATGGTTCACCCTCCGCTGATATAATACTGAACTATGGTAGTGGCCGTGATAATATAACTCTTATTAACCCATACCCGCAGAGACCAACGATTAGCCCAACAGGTCTTTGGAGTGGTGCAACTGTTCTTTGCAAATCCGAATGGGATTTAAATATTAAAAACAGTACTGGCACTGGCCTAAATGTAAGCGTATATGCTGAGGATTCTACTGGACTAACTGTAATAAATACTACCACAGGCAGTAGTGGGAATCTTCCTACGCAACAGGTTTTGTATGCCAATGCGACCAATTCAGTGAGCTATGTTAATAAAACACCTCACACAATAAAGTACCGAAAGTATGGATACCAATTTTCACAGTTTTCAAAAACATTTGGAGATAAAGCGACGGACAATGTTGTATTGAGTAATAATCAATTTGTAGCTGTAAATGAAACTACAGCAAATTACACAGGAATTTATATTAACGGTTCAGCAAACAGAACAACAGTCAATCAGAGTAGAACTCTCCAAGAATTATACGATTATGCACAACAATGGGCCCCTCAATTATCAAATATGAAATATAACGAACCGATATATACATACGACGGGATAAACTTCTTTTCTAATTTTAACATAACCTTAAATGGCACTAACCTCTCAACAAACACTTCACAAAGTTATTTAAATCTCGTGACGGGTAGAAGATTTTCGGCAGGATCCTTAAATGGGACAACGATAAATATCCTTTCAAACACATGGAATTTCACATGGCTCTCCAATAACGGGACTTTCTTTAGAAAATATACTTTAAATTTGAATGTAACAGATTCTATAGGAAGCCCGATCAATAATTCAAACGTGACCTTCACAGACGTAAACGGAACTGTTGTGTTTTCTATTAACACTTCTTCTGATGGTTCGATCCCTACACAAAATGTTACATATGCTTTGTACAATTACACCGGCAATAAGACGTTCTCGCCGTTCACTATAACGGTGACAAAGAGTCCGTACAACACCTATACTGCACCAGTCACTATGGACATGAAGACTGTTTTAAGCATAACACTAACGCTACCATGCACTCCAAGCTTAAACTACACATATCAGGTCCTGGCTGGAAACGCTACAGGCGTAAACAGGAGCGCTAACTCTGCCAACCTCTCTATGATAGTATTGATACTATATGGAAACGGAACAACAGTCGAAGTAAACAAACCTGTAGATTTATACATAACAAAATCTGGAAGTGGAACTGGTGCCACGTGGGATTCTGGAAGACGATTGTACACAAACGCTTCAGGTATGGTAAACTATAGTTTCAAACCAACATGTGACAACAAGTCGACACCAACAACCGATGAAGAGTATAATGTAGGACCTCATGACTGGTACTCATCTGTTCAAGACGTAAACCTTTGTAACGATTCGATATCAGCAACTGCTTACTTCAATGAAACTGGATTCTTGAACAACACTATAGTTTTCCCAGATGGAACAAGAAGCATAAGTAATCCATTTTTACCAGGTGAAGTTATATTAATGCAGGGTTACGTTGAAAATGAATGCGGCGAGCCAATTACAGCTAACGAAAGTAATGTATGGTTCAACTATAGTACATCAGGATACAATACTACATCAGCTTATGTTAATAGAAGTGGTGCTAACGTTTATTACTACAGCTGGTTACCTACACAAGAAGCAAAGTATGGTTGGTATAATGTAACAATGCATTCAAATGCAACTTATTATTGGAATAATGATACTACTAAAGTGCAACCAAATACATTTTATTATAAAACAGTACCTGTCCTTAAATCAGCCAATGTGAGTCCAAGAATAGATATCTGGGGTAATAACTTTAGTTTCTTTGTGAATGTTTCAGATAATTTAGGAGATATAGTGAATGTATCACTTCAAACACAAATTTTAGGTGGTTCTTGGTCTGTTGTTAGCACAAAGAACTGTACGAACTGTAGTAATAATGTTTTAGGGTACACTGTATTAAATTGGACGAATATAAGTTACGACTGTGTTTACTCAGACGAATGGATGAAGTTTAAATTTAATGCAACTGATAACGAAGGGAACCCAGTAGAAACAACAATTAATTCAGGAGACTATGAAAACAATGATGATTCTTATTTCGTATCTTCACATAGCATAAACATAACTTACATAAGTGGAAATGAAACCACAGCTACAACTTCCAACCCTGCTCTATTTGTCTTAAGAGTTTATGACTATAACAAAAGCTCATATAATCTACCGACTCCAGCTACAATTTCATTTAATGTAACAAAAAGTGGAATAGGAAGTGCTTATTCTACAGCAGGTTCAAACACAACAAATACTACTGGTTATGTTAATTTTTATTTTACGCCTGACGAAACTTATTCAGAACAAAAACAGAATTGGTTAGGATTCAAAGCAACAACAGAATCGTGCTATAAAGACGCTTCAAGCAGCGCTTTTAATGTTACAGTTATACTTCCTAAAAAAATCTACCTTGAAAACAATAGTGTGAATCCAACTTCAGCTGGTTGGGGATTCAATTTTACCTTTAATGTTACTTCGCAGACTACTTCAACTAACAACATAACCTTCAACTTATATGTAAGCAAAACCAACAACGAACCGTGGACTT
>CAYGVP010000113.1:2122-5194 GCA_964353385.1 uncultured Dehalococcoidaceae bacterium | reverse complement strand
TATCTCGTCCTCGTGAGGGGGATGGCTGAGGACATCCGCCTGATGCTTCTGCCAGCCTCGAAGCCCCTAGCTTCCCCGGCCGGCCTCGCGGCAAATTCGGAGGCGGAGCTTCTTCTCCGCCAGGGCAGGTACTACTTGAAGCGGCAGTTTCTGACCGACAAGCCGGAAGATTTCGACCTCGCTTTTTCCAAGCTGATGCGCGCTCTGGAGCTCGATCCCAAGCTGGCCGAGGCCGCAGCCGGAATTGCTTGGCTTCACTTATACAAGGGCAAGTGGGACGACGCCGGTCGATGGGCCCGCCGGGCCATCGAAATTGATCCGCGCTGTGGCCTTGCCTGGTCGGCATCGAGCGCCCTCGAATTGAATTCAAATCGTCCCGACAAAGCCAAACAGGTGGAGTTTGCCTTGAAAGCCGCTCGGTTCGCTCCGCGCGACCCGGATACTTTCTTCGTCATGTCCAGCATGCCGATCCCGATCGAGCTCGGTTTATATCCGTTGCTTGAGGCTTATCGATTGGACTCGCTCGACCTAGATAACGGACAACTCGCGGCATATACGCTTTTTCAACTCGGACGTTCCGCGGAAGGGCTGCGCTACCTCGAAGACGTCCTGAGCATCGAGCCCGACTTTGCCGTTGCGTTGCGTACGAAGTTTCTTGTTCTCGCCGACTTGGGCCGTGTTGACGAAGCAGGGAGCTTGTTCACGAAAGAGAGAGGAAAGGACCGGGATTGGGGTCCGAGATTGCGGTGCATACTGACGCTTCAACGGCAAGACTCGACGGAAGTCGATCGGCTGTTGAAGGAGATCTTAAAACTGATCCGTGAGCCGAAGACGAGACCCGCTGATATCGCCGTGACGGCTTTAGAACTTCTTCCTTTTTTAGTGAAGCACGGCCGGATGAAAGAGGCCCTTGAAATCCTTAAGCGCGATCTGGAAACGGCTGCCGTCCCCATCTATGACGTGCTTGTTCTTGACCCTCGTCTCGAGTCCCTGCGGCGGGACGCCCGGTTCAAGCCTATCCTCGAAAAGTACCGAGAAAATTGCGTGGAAAGCATGAAAGTCTTGGCGCAAGTCCGCGATCGCGGTGACCTGCCGCATTATCTCGTGAAGCCCTTTGCTGATCTGCTTAAGAAACTGGACTTGCAATTATAGAACTGTGATACTTTCATTACGAAGAGATTCTTCTCTTTTGAGATGGAGGATGTCATGAAAAGAAGGATCGGATTTGTGCTCGGGATTCTTTTGCTTTTCGCGTCGAGTCTTCCGGCTCAGGAAGTTGGGGGCCGAATGGAAGGCCGCGTTCTTGACTCTGAAGGCCAGCCGCTTATGGGAGTTCGGGTTATTGTGACGGGAGCCAGCTTACAAGGGATTCGAGAAGCCAAGACCGATGCACGTGGTTACTTCCGATTCTTCGCTCTGCCGACGGGCACTTTCGACGTCAAGGTGCATCACGAAGCATTCTTAGACATGTCTCTTAGAGCTGTCGGAATAAGGCTAGGGGCAACAACATCCCTTGGAGAAGTCCGACTCCGGCAAAAGGTCTTCGAATCGCACGAAATTGTCGTCACAGCCGAGCGGCCGCTCATCGATTTGGCCTCTACGACGACCGGATCCAACCTCGTCTTGGATACGATCAAAAACCTGCCCGTGGCCCGGGACTACAGAAGCGTCATGGCTATCTTGCCGGGGGCCAACCAGAGCTACTACGGCGACGAGGTCAACGTCTCCGGTGCCACCGGTTCGGAAAACACCTATTTCGTCGACGGGATCGACGTCTCCGACCCTTATATGCGCTTTCGGAACACGAGCCTTCCCTACAATTTCATCAAGGAGATCGAAGTCAAGACCGGGGGTTATGAGGCCGAGTACCGCAGCTCCCTTGGGGGATTGGTCAATGCCGTGACCTATTCCGGAGGGAACGAGTTCAGCGGCCAGGTCTTCGGCTTTTTTATGAATAGCAATTTTTCCCAGTCCGCGATCCACTCGGAGCTCGAGCCGAGCAAGGGGAAGTTCTCTCAATACGACTTTGGCTTCAGTCTGGGCGGCCCGATTGTCCGGGACAAGCTCTGGTTTTATGGCGCATACAATCCGACGGTGGCGCGGGAGGATATCCTCATCCCGGGGCAAGGCTATTACGAAGACAAATTGACGCGGAACATCTTTGCCGCTAAGCTCACCTGGCAGCCGTCTCCGAAGGTGAACTTCGTCCTGACGGCGTTGGGAGATCCCACTCAACATCATGCTGTGGATACAGGGGTAATCGTTCAGGCGCTGAATCCCGATCCGCTGCTCACGAAGTACACCCAAGGCGGCTATAACTTTCTGGCCAGCGGCAGTTACCAGTTCAGCGATCGATTTTTCCTTGAGTCTTCCGTCTCCTATATCGATCGGCGCAACCGGACAGACCCGGCCACGGAGCGGGGGAAGAGCGAAATCTTGTTTTATGATTCTACGGGCGCGGAGGGTTCCGTCATTTCTGGCGGAAATAGCGGCCCGAGCTACGGGGATAGCCGACAACTGACGATTTCCTGCAAGAGCACGCTCGTCCTGGGGGGACACACCTTAAGAGGCGGCTTCGAATACCGGGACAATGAATTGAACTCCTATGCCAATCAAAAATCGCTGAATCGTAGAACCGAAAATGATTATGTCCTCCAAACGCTCAATGAGAGCGGAAAAGTCCATAATCGGATTCCGTCGCTTTTTGTCCAGGATTCCTGGAGGATCGGCGGCCGGTTGAAGCTCAATTTCGGCCTCCGCTGGAGCGGCGAATACTGGGTGGCATCCGACGGACGAGTCGCCCAGCGCATCACCGACGAATATCAGCCGAGGGTCGGTGTTATCTTCGAACCAGGCAGGAACGGCGCGAGCAAGATCTTCGGCTCCTATGGCCGATTCTATCAGGAAATTTCCACCCTTCTCATGACTTGGTATTACCTGCAAGGGTCTCTCTATCGTTATACGATCTATGACCATGATCCAAGGCTGGATCCGTCTGGGGGTGTTATCTCCGCCGAGACAAGCGGTCAGATCCAAGAAGAGATCAAAGGACTCACGGGCCAGAACTATGAT
>CAYGVP010000113.1:0-2112 GCA_964353385.1 uncultured Dehalococcoidaceae bacterium | reverse complement strand
AACTATGATGAGTTCGTATTGGGCTACGAGCGGGCCATTAACAAGCAATACAAATTCCGCGTCCAGGGAATATATCGAAACCTCCGATACGGAATCGAAGATTGTCGCAATCCGCGCGACGAAAAAATCTATTGTGCAAATCCCGGGAGTCCGCCCCTCGAAGATTTTCCCAAGATGAAACGCCAATATTATGGCCTGGAGTTGACCTTCATGAAGTCGAACGGAAGGTATTTTGATTATGAGACCTCCTACGTGCTTTCCAGATCCTCCGGCAACTATCCGGGCTTGTTCGGGCAAGATTTTGGCGATAATCGGCCCAACATCAGCGGGCAATTCGATCTTCCCGAGCAAGTGATTCATGCTAGCGGGCTTCTGCCAAATGACCGGACACATGTTTTCAAATTCTTCGGGTCCTACCGGTTTTCGTTCGGACTATCGGTAGGAGCCTTTTTTACTTGGCAAAGCGGTACGCCCTTGAGCGAGATGGGATCGGCGACAATGCCCGGCATGGCCATATTTTTGCAAAGGGGCACCGGCGGCCGGACGCCTGCGATCGCCGACCTCAACCTCCGGTTCGCCTATCGGATGAGAAACGCTTTAGGGACAAAGATCGCTCCGCGGATCGTCCTCGATCTCTTTCACATTGGAGGCCAGCGGAAGCCCCTGACATATGACCAATTTCATTATTTCGGAGTCGACGAGTTCGGCAACCAGATCGATCCGAATCCGTTATACATGCATGCCACGAGCTTCTTCCCTCCGATGTCCGCCAGGCTCGGGCTGGAAATCAATTTCTAATAGCTTGAATAGCCGGAATTCGAAGAAGGATGGAGTAAACGGTTGTTATTAAAATAATTCACCGTATCTGACTTTACTCATGAGTAAAATCGGATTATACTTATTCTGCCATGACGTCCATCCGTGAGCGTTATCTTAAAAAAAACGCCGGGTCCGACCTGAGATCCAAGATGGTTTTCATCGGAGGTCCGAGGCAGGTCGGCAAAACGACCTTCGCCCTCTCGTTTCTAGGCAAACCGAGCGAACGCCATCCGGCCTATCTCAATTGGGATGATTTTCGTGTTCGGCCCGCGCTGATGCGGGGCGAACTGCCGTCGGGGCAGCCCTTGATCATCCTCGATGAGATTCACAAGTTCGCCCGGTGGAGGAGCTTGGTCAAGGGCTTCTATGATACGCGCCGGTCCGGACAATCTTTCATCATAACGGGTTCGGCGAGATTGGATTTCTACAGCCGCGGCGGCGATTCACTCCAGGGACGCTACCACGGGTATCGTTTGCATCCGTTTTCGCTGCCGGAGCTCGGAGGCACAACAGCAGGAGATCTCTCCCACCTCCTGCGGTTCGGGGGATTTCCGGAGCCCTGCCTCCGTGGCCGGGAGCGCTCGTGGCGCAGGTGGCAGAGGGAGCGCATCCATCGCGTCGTTTTTGACGATATCCGCGACCTGGAACGGGTTAGAGAGCTAAGCCTGCTGGAGCTTCTGGCCGAGGAGCTGCCCCGGCGCGTTGGGGCGCCTCTTTCCGTGAAAGGGCTCGGTCTTGACCTCGGCGTGTCCCATGAGACGGCGGACCGCTGGATCTCCGTCTTCGAACGATTGTATTTTTGTTTTCGCATTCCTCCGTTCGGCGGACCGCGCATCCGCGCCGTCAAGAAAGAGAAAAAGCTTTACCTTTGGGATTGGTCTTCGATCGAGGATCCCGGTCACCGGTTCGAGAACCTGGTCGCCTGCCAGCTGCTCAAATATTGTCATTTTCTCGAGGATACGCAAGGATTCCGGATGGAGTTGAGGTTCCTTCGGGATACCGACAAACGGGAGGTTGACTTCGTCGTCCTCAAGGAAGGCCGTCCAGAATTCGCGGTCGAATGCAAGACGGGAGAACGAGCCGTCAACCCGGCGCTGTTCTATTTCCGTGACCGGATTTCGATCCCGCGCTTTTATCAAATCCACACAGGGACCCGAGATTATGAGAAATCCGGCGTCCGTGTTCTACCTTTTGCCGCTTTTTGCCGCGAAGAAGTCATGCCCTGAAATCTTTCTCCTGCCTTGACCGGCCCAACTTTTGTTGATATTCTTTTTTCATCTTGCGGTGAGGTAA
>CAYGVP010000112.1:0-5232 GCA_964353385.1 uncultured Dehalococcoidaceae bacterium | reverse complement strand
TAAATATCAATAACCAGTCTCCAAGCATTTGAATATTGAAATTTGGTTATTGGTGATTGTTTGGTTATTGTTTCTTGGCTATTGGTTATTCCTCCTTGTCTCTTCTCATAAGGTCTTCCAGCGTTTCCCGCCGCCGGATAAGCCGCGCCTTGCCGTCCTTCACGAAGACAATCGCCGGGCGGAACATAGTATTATAGTTGCTGGACATCGGCACACAGTAGGCGCCGCTGCCAGCTAACGCCAGTATATCCCCCGCTTTAAGCTGGGGCAGCTTGATTTCCTTGATTAAAACATCGCCTGATTCACAGTACTTGCCGGATATCGTGACCGTGGCAGTATCTTTATCGGCAGGGCGGTTGGCTATCAGGGCTTCCTGCACGGCGCCGTACATCGGCTGGCGGATATTATCGCCCATTCCCCCGTCCACCGAGACATAAGTCCTGATGCCCGGGATTTCCTTAATTACGCCCACTGTATATAGCGCTACACCGGCCTGGGCGACTATCTTCCTCCCCGGTTCTATCATAAGTTTCGGTGTTTCCAGCTTCAGCTCGCGGCAGCGGCCGGTCAGCTTTTTAATGATTTCGTCGGCGAAAGCTGAAATAGAGGGCGGCACGGCACCCACTACATACTGCGCGCCGAAGCCCCCGCCGATGCTTAAGAACCTCATCTGGAAGCCATATTTTTGCTTGATGGCGGCGGCGTACTCTAAAACGGCGTCCAGCGACTTTAAATACGGCTCGAACTCGAACAAACCGGAGCCGATATGAAAGTGCAGTCCGTCCACGTTGAGGTTTTTCGCCGCTAGAGCTATCTTTACCGCTTCATCCCAGTCGGCCCTGGGCAGGCCGAATTTGGAATCGGCGATGCCGGTGGTATTGTATTTGTGAGTGTGCGGGTCGACGCCCGGATTCAAGCGTAACAGGATATCGACCTTCTTCTTGCCGGCTATTTTAATCAGCATATTAAGCTCCGGCAGGTTGTCTACCACGATGTGACCGATATCAGCCTGCACGGCCATTTTCAAGTCCTCGGCGGACTTATTGTTGTTGGGGAAATGTATTCTCTTTGCCGGGAAACCTGACTTTAACGCAAAAGCCAGCTCCCCGCTAGATACCACGTCCAGGTCCAGTCCTTCTTCCTGTACCAGTTTAATCATGGCTTTAGCGGTAAAAGCCTTGGGCGAATAACTGACGATTGTATTTGGGTAGCGCTTGCCGAACTCCGTCTTGAACTCGCGGCACCTGTTGCGTATATCCGTTTCATCGAAGACATATAACGGCGTGCCGAACTCTTTAGCGAGCGCTATCGTATCGCAGCCGCCTATAGCCAGGTTGCCTTTCTGGTTCACCTCCGCCGTCTGCGGAAACACCGCCATTCTCGGAACATCGTTCTTGCCGGTCATATTTACCTCACACCTTAATGTTAGCAGTGACCACTCGTGAAGTCAATCTCAAAAACGGGGCGTCTAAGAGGGGTGCAGGGGGATGACAAAATCCCTCTCTTATCTCCCCTTCGACAAGCTCAGGGCAGGCTCTTTTACAAAGGGAGACGCCAATACCCCAAATAGGGCGTTTAATAGGGGTTCAGCCTGAAGGTTCACCCTGAAGGGCATCAGCCCCTCTTTTTAATCTAAACCCCCTCTCCAAACAATTCAAAAAAGACTTCTTTTATCTCTGGTTTGGAGAGGGGGTTTAGGGGGTAAGGGATATTTATTAAATATACGGTTATATACGGCACTCCATTTACTGATTTCTTTACACTCGCGTCGGCTTTCATTACAATAATAATGATAATATAAGAGTGGGAGTTGTCGTGATGATTAAAGCCGTATTTTTCGACCTTTATCTAACGCTGGTACGCTACCAGCCTTCCCAGGAGGAGCTGGAGGCTAAAGCTTTAAAGAGCTTGGGCATCAATGTGACCGCCGATGCCCTGCACCACCCGATTCTCACCGCCAACGAATTTATTTACCAGCGGATTGCGAAGCGCCCCTTGAGCCGGCGTTCGAGGGAAGAGACGATGGCGCTTTACATGGAATACCAGCGCATCGTCCTCAAGGAAGCCGGCATAGACACGGAGGAAAATGTCGTTTTAGGTCTGCTGGGCATAATGCAGCAGGCGAAAATGGACCTCGTACTCTTCGATGATGTTCCGGAGGCGCTGGACGACCTGAAAAAACGAGGACTGAAACTGGGCCTGATTTCCAATATAGAGAAGGATATGACCGCCACGCTTGATAAATTGTCCCTCTCTACAAAGCTAGATATCGTCGTCACCTCGCAGGATGCCGGGTTTACCAAACCGCAGCCGGAGATATTCCGCCACGCTTTAGATAAGGCTAAAGTTCGACCCGCCGAGGCGGTCTATGTCGGCGACCAGTACCAGGTAGATATCATCGGCGCTAAACAAGCCGGCATGAAAGGCATCCTCCTCGACCGCGATGGTTATTATAAGGAAAGGCTGGATTGCCCCAAGATAAAAAGTCTTAGTGAATTAGCGGCATTTCTTAAATAATAGACATCCCGAGATAACACCCGCCTCAATCGCTTCATAAACTCATCGGGCACTCGCGGCATCTGCCCTCCGCGCACAGCGTTTTATAAATATGTATCAGCCCCTGCTGGCGCCGGGCGCTGGCAATAAATGGTTTGCTTATGCCAAGCTGTCTTCTCATATGTGTTACCAGCGTGTTTTCCGCCGGAGCGCGGTAATGGCGAAAAATCTCCATCGCTTTTTGGCTTTGTATGGCTGGCCCCCTGGCGCTAGCAAAAGGCAAGAGCACGTTGATGACAATATCCGCCGCCCGTCCGCTGCCCAGCAGGGCGGGAGGGGCTCCTTGTGACGGTACTCCGAAATCGAGATAATTACTCCAGTGACCATCAGGGGCTACCAGCAGCGCCTGTTCTAAAAAACAGCTCCTGTTTATTTCCCCGGCCTCTCGCAACTTTTTCTCCAGCCCATCCAGCAGTCCCTTTTGCCGATAGCGGAGCAGCAGACGGCTCATCGCGGCGAGGCGCCGCACCGGGTGATTGCCCGGCCTGACCTTGAAAAAGTGCCAGTCCGCGGCAGACATGCGTGCCCGCTCCTGGCAGTTTGCCCAGATATTTTCCAGTTTAGCCTCCCAATCATCTATGTGTTCCTCGGCTGGACAGCCTGCCCCGTGCTGTGACCGCAGCATTCCTGCCGTCCCTATTAAAAGCGCCTGGCACCGGGCCAGGTATTCGTTATCGGGCATTTCATCCGGAGCTGTTTCCAGTTTCTTTAAGGGCATCCGGCCGGCGAGTTCTTCCATCGGCTGCTTGTTCTTGGAGTAGCCCAGCGCCGTCATTATCCCCCGATAAAGCGCCTGCCCCGCTCCGGCCTGGGCTGCCGTTTTTTCAAAATACGCCGCTCGCGCCAGGAACCTCTGCTCCCCCGTTTCGTCTAGTATCCTCCCGATAAAACTCGTATTGGCGCGGTAAAAGATATTGCGGCAGGGTATCGCCGGCGGCAGGGAGGGGCGGTTATCAGCCTTGATATAATCATGCAGCGCTAGCGTCGGCGCCCTGGAGCCGTTCTGCAGGGCGATCGCCTTTTCGCTGTCGTTCTGGTAGACGACGTGGAGAATTACGCGGTTATAAGCCGGGTCCCGGTGGTGACCGTGCGCCCACCAGCTGCTGGTGTTAACGTGAATCTCGATGTCACCCTTGAGCCGCTTCCGCCCGGCGGCAATCACGGCGTCTTTGAAATCGGCGCCGCGGTCATCGTTGCGCCTCCCCGGGTAGATAATTCTGACGGACTCATTCTCTACGGTCCGCAGGTCCGTTCGATTCTGCAGTGAATCCTGCCAGATTTCCAGCACTCCCTCTTCGGTGATAGCGATAGACACAAAATAGCTCCCCTCAACCGGCTCATGATATCCCCCGGGGTTTCACGGAAATGATGTAACAACCGCCCCGCTCGCTGGTATGGCTTTATCCGGTCAGCGTAATAATACACGTTAACGTGTATGCTGTCAAGGCTTTTTTCGGGTTGGCGAGGCGTCGTATTTAAACCTGGCCTGTTCAGCGATTATCGAGAGCAGGGTGGACGAGGCACCGCGGGGCTGGTAAATGCCCGTTTCCCATTCGCTGATGGTCTGCTGCCGCGTTCCCAGCCGCTCGGAAAGCTCGCTCTGGGTCATTCCCAGGTGCCGGCGCAAAGCCTGGATGCTTTCTCCGTCCCATCGTCTTTTTCTCTCGGTGTGTTTCTTGTTCACGACCCGATTCTACACGATGTCGTGTAAAACGTCAACTCACTAATTTGTCCATGCTTTACCCCCGCCCCAAAATCTATCCCCTTATCCCCTTCCTTTACCAAAGGAAGGGGGAGGAAATTGAGAGGGGCACAGCCCCTCTCACTGACGCACTCCTCTTTAGGGATATTGGCGTCCCTCTTTCGTAAAGAGGGATAAGAGGGAGATTTTATCTTCCTCTATCGCCCCTCTTAGACACCCCATTCGAGGGGAGGGTTTGAATGAAGGCAGAGTTTAACTTATTTGGAGAGCGGGATAAAAAATAAGAGGGGGCTTTCGGCCCCCTCTTAAACACCTCTTGTTTTAAGGCTTACATTCCGTAATCGCCCATACCGCCCATGCCGCCACCGCCGGGCATCGCGGGGTTTTCCTTCTTTTCCGGGATATCCGCGACCAGCGCTTCGGTCACCAGCACCATGACGGCGATACTGGAGGCATTTTCCAGTGCGGTGCGGACGACCTTGGTGGGGTCGATAATGCCCCTGGCCACCATGTCAACATACTCGTCTTGTTCGGCATCATAGCCGAAGCCTTTCTTGCTCTTTTTCACAGTATCGATGACAACCGACCCGTCCCTGCCGGCATTGGTAGCAATCCAGCGGAGGGGTTCGACGACGGCCTTACGGATGACATCGACGCCGGTAGCTTCATCCTCGGCGACCTGAAGTTTATCCAGCACATGGATAGCGTTCAACAGGCCGACACCGCCGCCGGGCAGGATGCCTTCCTCGACTGCGGCGCGGGTTGCCGAGAGAGCATCCTCGACGCGGTGCTTCTTTTCTTTAAGCTCGACCTCCGTGGAGGCGCCGACTTTAATAACGGCGACGCCGCCGACCAGTTTCGCCTGGCGCTCCTGGAGTTTTTCTTTATCGAAGTCCGAGGTGGTCTCTTCAATCTGGGCTTTAATCTGTTTGATTCTCGCCTTGATTTCTTCTTCGGAGCCTTTACCTTCGACG
>CAYGVP010000111.1:0-5301 GCA_964353385.1 uncultured Dehalococcoidaceae bacterium | reverse complement strand
GAGAACTGCGGCGAACCCATGAAAACAATGCGCAATTTATTCCTCCAGATGCCAAAATTCTATCACTAAAATATTTTTTTTACCACTCTTCGTCACCAAGCGAGGGACACCAGAAAACCCGCAAAAAACGGAGTTTTCAAGAGCTAATAAGAGGGGTTAGGGGGTAAAAACGGCTGATTGTTGATGCCATAAAATTTGCTATGAGGGGGGTGGCGGTTGTATGCTAGGTGGTGTTAATGGATTAATCGTTTGTTAACATTTTCACCTCGCCGGACCCACCCGGAGGGGCGAGAAATCCAAGAGATTTTTGACGAGGGTGAAATTGTGTCTTTTTTAAGAAAACCGATTTTTAATGAAAGAAATACCGCAGTAATTAAGTTAAACGTATGAATCCGATAATTAAACGCGCTCCAAAAGAAATATGGGAAATAGTCCTGGGTGATTTACAGGTCCAGGTGAGCAAGGCTAACTTCCGGACCTGGTTCAGCAAGACTATCGGCTTAAGCTACCAGGACAACCAGTTCGTAATCGGCGTACCAAATATATTTGCGGCGGAATACCTGGAGAAAAACCAGCGTTCGCTCATCGAAAAATCCCTGGCCGGACTGACGGCGCCGGAGGTACAGGTAATTTTCCAGGTAAACGGCAAGTCCCATCATCAACCGGCGCAGGCGGATAACGCATCACCCATCCCGGCGACTCCGCCAGCTTTTACCAGATTGAATCCAGATTATGTTTTCGATTCTTTTATCGAAGGCAACAGCAATAGACTCGCGCGAGCAGCGGCGCAGTCAGTAGCCCAGAATCCGGGACACAGCTATAACCCTCTTTTCATATACGGGGGCGCTGGCCTCGGCAAGACGCATCTACTGCACGCCATTGGGCAGGCGGCTACCGCCAATCACATTAACGTCATTTGCGCCAGCGCCGAGCAGTTTACCAATGAATTTGTCACGGCCGTGCGGGAAAAAAATACCGAAGAGTTCCGCAATAAATACCGCAGTATCGGCATGCTGCTTGTCGACGACATTCAGTTTATCGGGGGAAAAGAGCAGACAGAGGAGAGCTTCTTCCACACCTTCAACGAGCTGCATAACACCAACCGACAGATTGTTATCACCAGCGACTGCCCGCCGAAATCTATGCCTTTACTCGAGGAGCGCCTGCGTTCCCGCTTCGAATGGGGTTTAATTGTTGACATACAACCGCCGGACTATGAAACGCGCCTGGCAATACTTCAAGCAAAAGCCCGCCAAAAGGGTGTCAGCGTTCCCACGGATGTCCTCGAGATTATCGCCAGATATACTCAAAGCAATATCAGAACACTTGAAGGCTCTCTGAACAGGGTCTTCGCGTTCGCCAAGCTCCTTAGAGCCACGCCGACTCTAGAGATAGCGTCACGGGCGCTGGCAGATGTAGCCAGCAAAGAGTTTATACCGGACGATATCACGCCTTCGACGATAATTCAAGCCGTGGCCGAGTGTTTCCAACTGTCACGCGAGGCACTATTGGGTCGTAAGCGCGACAAGGACACGGCCTTAGCGCGGCGCCTGGCGATGTACCTCATCAGGCAGGAGACCAATTGCTCCTTAGCCCAGATAGGTGAAGAACTGGGCAGCCGCGATGCCGCTTACGTTACCAATGCCTGCAAGAAAATCGCCGGGGATATGAATACCAGCCCCTTTATAAAGCGGAAAGTCCGTGATATTCAACGCTATATGCACCCCAAAAACGGCGCAGTCGCCAAGGCGTAAATCAAGCGACCTTCCTGCATATACCATTCTTAAGGATGTTCCATTAGAGAGATTTGCGATTATTTAATCGTTTTTTACAGATATTTTGTTTATTTCTTGTTTTTATTTTGATATTTTACTTGTGCCAAGGAGCAATCACACTGAGTCTAAATCACGCGGATACCCGGATTTTAGATATCTCTCCATTACTGTTATTACTGTTATACAAGAACATATATTATTACATGTTGTATAATCATATTGTTTATTATTTCAAGGATGTGTTTTAGGTATGTTTGATAAGGCAGAGATAAAGGTAAAAGCGGGTGACGGGGGCAATGGCACGGTGGGATTCCGCCGGGAGATGTATGTACCTTACGGCGGGCCTGACGGGGGCGATGGGGGTAAAGGTGGAGATGTCATTTTCAGAGCAGATGAATCGACGGACAGCCTGCGGGATTACCAGAGGGGCAGGCTTTACCGTGCGGAGAACGGGAATAAAGGAGCCGGAAGGCAGAAGCACGGAAGAGACGGGAAAGAAATTATCCTGAAGGTCCCTCCCGGGACAATGATTTTCGAGAAAGATGAAAGCGGTACAAGGGTAATGGTGGCGGACCTTGAGAGAGCTAGAGAAAAGGTTATCGTGGCGGTGGGGGGAAAAGGCGGCTGGGGTAATATCCACTTTAAGTCTTCGACCAACCAGGCGCCGCGCATCGCTTTACGGGGTGAAAGGGGCGAGGAAAAGAACATCCAGCTGGAGATGAGACTGATAGCCGATGCAGGCATTATCGGTTATCCTAACACCGGGAAGTCGACACTGCTGGCGGCGTCATCGGCAGCCAAACCAAAGATAGCCAGCTATCCCTTCACAACGCTGGAGCCGGTTTTAGGGGTAGTGGAAACAGGGTCGGAGAGCTTTGTCCTGGCAGAAATACCCGGCCTGATGGAAGGAGCGCATTCAGGCAAGGGTCTGGGTCATGATTTTCTGCGGCATGCCATGCGCACCAAGATATTAATTCACCTGGTTAGCGGGACATCCGAGACACCCGCCGAGGATATGATTAAAGTGAATAACGAACTGGCGATGTTCGACACGCAACTGGCGCAAAAGCCGCAAATTATCGCCGTGAATAAAATCGACCTGGCAGAAGTGCAGGAAAAGCTGAAGAGCATAAAAGAAGAATTTACCAAGGCAGGCATAAGGGCACATTATATCTCGGCGGCTACAGGCCAGGGCGTAGCAGGACTGATGGCGGAAGCCATAAAGATATTGAAAGAGCAGTCCGCCCAAGAGAAGAAGCCTGAACTACCTAGCAAGGTATTCCGACCACAGCCCCGGGAGGACCGCATCAGGGTAGTCAGGGAGGGCGACACGTGGGTGGTTAAGGCGTATGGCCTGGATAGATTAATCGCCGGCGGCGGGGCTACTGCCAATGATCTGCGATGGCAGCTGAACCAGCAGCTGAATAAGCTGGGCGCGAACAGAATACTGGAGAAGGCGGGAGTGAAAGCGGGTGATAAAATACGCTGCGGCGACCTGGTATGGGAATGGACTTCACCGGGGAGGGGAGGCAAGAGGATAGGCATTCTCGGCGGAACGTTTGACCCGGTGCACCTGGGACATATAATGATAGCCAAGGAAGCTAAAGAAGCGCTGGAACTCGACGAGTTGATTTTGTTACCGGCGGGTCAGCCCATGTTCAAGCCCAGAGAAGTGGTAACGTCATCTAAACACCGACTGGAGATGCTACGGCTGGCGATAGAAGGAATCGATTACCTAAAAGTATCTACAATAGAGATAGAGCGTGAAGGGCCGTCTTATACCGCGGACACCATCGCTGAAATAAGGAAAAAGTCTGGCAGGGGCGACGAGCTATATTTTATATTAGGCTGGGACAGCCTGGCGCAATTGCCGACCTGGCATGAACCATCGAGGATTATCAGCATGTGCACTCTGGCGGCGGTACCGCGGCCGGGCTATGCCAAACCGAGGTTGAGAGGGCTGGAAGGGGTCTTGCCGGGAATATCTAAAAAAGTGATTTTCCTGGAAAAGCCAAGGGTTGATATCAGCGCCACGGAAGTGAGAGAACTCGCGGCAAGAGGCGAACCGATAGAGAACCTTGTCCCAAAGCCGGTGGCCGAATATATTAAAAAGAATAAGCTATACAGAGGGTAGCAGGAGGCAATGATGAAAGCAATCGGCATAGTTGGCAGCCCCAGGAAGGGCGGCAACTCGGAGATACTGACGGCGCACTGCCTGAAAGCGATTGCGGAGGAGGGGCTGAAAACGGAGCTGATAAGGCTGGCGGGACTGGATATTAAGGGGTGCAATGCATGCAAATACTGCTTCGAACACCTGGGGAAATGCTCGATAGAGGACGATTTCCAACCGATACATAAGAAAATGCTGGCAGCCGATGTTATCATTATCAGCTCGCCGGTCTATTGCGGTTCCGCAACCTCGCTTGTCAAGGCGTTACTGGAAAGGTCCAGTTACTCGGCGGTAAAGAATAGGGCATATGCGGGTAAAGTGGGCGGCCCGATAACAGTGGCGCGGCGGGCAGGGCAGAACTTTACTTTTGCCGAGTTGCTTTTCTGGTTCCACATCAACGGGGTAATAAATCCCGGCTCGACATACTGGAACGTGGGTATCGGGCGGGATAAAGGGGATGTGGAAAAGGATGAGGAGGGGATGCAGACAGTGTGGGATTTCGGGAAGAACTGCGCCAGAGTGGCTAAAAAATTAAGGGGATGATAAAAGGATGCTATAAAACCCCTTGACCCCACAGGATTTTTATTTTAGAGCGTCTGGGGGTGATTCTAAGAGCAAGCGCGGGCTGGTTATTTCACCAAATTTTAAGATATAATAAAATGTTTTTAAGAATTTTTAAGCGGAGGTTATATTGGCTGGCGAAACGGTAATAACGAAAGAGCTTGAGAGCCTGCTTAACGTAGAGTTCGGGCCGGAGGTCTACGAGATAGAAAAGGGGATGCTCAAAAAGTTCGCCGAGGCGATCGACGCCCCCAATCCACGATGGCTTACAGAAGCGCCGCCCACTTTCCCCGCTGCCCTGGTGCCTAAAGCTCTATTAAATAAGCTTTTTAATGTGGATATACCCCTCAAACGCCTTTTGAATGGAACGAGCGAGCTGGAATACCTAACCCCAATTCAAGCAGGAGATGTTATTTTCGTGTCCGCCAAGCTAACGAGGTTGCGGCAGGTGCCGGGCGCGGAAGGGCCGACGCTTTTCATGTTTACGGAGATGACTTATACCAACCAGCGGGGTGAGGTGGTCGTCAAAGGTAAAAATACGTACATTAAATACTAATGGAGAATTATGGCAGGACAGGTATATTACGAAGATATCGAAGCGGGGAGCGAACTACCGGGGCTGGTAAAGTACCCAACGACGATGCAATTGGTGAAGTATGCCGGCGCCTCCGGGGACTATTACCAGATACATTACGATAAAGATTTCGCTATAGCGAACGGTCTGCAGGGGGTGATAGTGCACGGGTGGCTGACGCTCTCTTTCCTGGGGCAGATGATTACCGACTGGCTGGGGGA
>CAYGVP010000110.1:0-5340 GCA_964353385.1 uncultured Dehalococcoidaceae bacterium | reverse complement strand
TACCGCATCATCAACTACATCATCATCATCACCATCAAGGTCTGAGTGTAATTCTGTAAATTCTATATCATCAATCATTAAGTAATTTTTTCTATACCCGACAGCTAATCCCGGCCTGTTTTCCCATCCTCCAAATCCAATTCTTAAATCGTGTAGTATTCTGTGAAAAGCATAGTCTTCCCAATCAAGCGAGTAAAGTTCTGTATGGTAAGCAATATCTAACCAACTTCTTGAGAGTATCAACACATCATCAACTTCCCAAGCACTATTGTAGAGCGTATGGTTTATCCTTGAATGATCTCCGTCTTCTTCTTTGTTGGTAATAATTTTTGCAAATTGATTCTTTGTTTTATTGTAGATTGTATATCCGACCAGAGAGTCTTCAGTAATAGATTGATTACTAGCTCCATAAATCTTTATCATACTTTTATAAGTAGCGTCGGTAGCAGTAGTAATTTTTGTTATAATGGTTTCATTTATCCATTGCCATTCATTTACCCAATTACTACCATCCCAATAAGGTCTGCACCAGAAGCAAAGCATATTTTGTGTATCAGCTACGCCGGAACCGCTTAGAGCATTTACTGTCCCTTTTTGAACGAGACAAGTTATTTCTTCACCGGCTTTTACTGCTTGCCGGTCCCAAAACATATCAAAGTTTGGAAAACTATCATTGGTAATATTAGAGTTAGAAGGTTTGGCGTATTTTTGGTAGTAACCTTTGCGTAAGATTAAAGCACCAGGTCTTTCGTGTGTGTGAAGGTTTAGAATTCTTTTGGCAAATTTCTTCCCGGGGTTAATCGGATTAGTAGCTACCGCAATCGCATCAGCAAACTCTACTTCCGTCCATTGTTTTTTGTTTTGTGGCACTATAATAATCCGGTTTGAAAATTATTTTTATTAAACATTTGATTAAAGCAACTATCCAGTATCCTCTTCTCGTAACTCCTGCATATTTACTTCCTGATTTTATTTCTATTGTATGATACTTATCGTCACTACTTAACGATTGAACTATCAATTTCTTTATGTTCCTTTGCTGGTTGTATTTTTCATTTCAACCATACCTTTCTCCCTTAGTATCTGCTCTCTGGCTTCTTTACTCTTCTGCTCAATGAGTTGAGTTAATGATTCGGGAGCTGTAATATTTAAGTGTTCAAGGCAATAAACTTTTGCTTTAGCTATGTAGAGATCAGCATAATTATCTCTCATATCAATGTACTCGCCTTCATCTGCCTGATCGAATATCTGAGGATAACTATTGTAGTATAAAGTAAGAGTCCCAAAATTTGCAACATCAGTTCCTTTGTAAAGGAAAATATATTGACCGTGTTTATACCAGTAACATTTGTTCTGCTTTTCATCAAACCTTTCAAGATTATCAAATACCTTATCCCCAACCTTAATAACTTCTTTGCTTATTGAATCATAAATCTTTGTGATGTTAGCGATTTTGTAGCCGGAAATATCAATGTTTGTTGTTGAGTGTGCTGAGAATAAAGCATAATGCGTGGCTGCCATATTTTGTCCGGCTGCGTGAGTAACAACAAAATTGCTTGAGTCGGTAATAGACTCTATTGTTGTTATAACCATTACGGGCGGTGGTGTAGTTGGAGCAAGTGAAGCTGTAGGACCGTAATAAACAAATCTTTTCCCAATATCTGCTGCTGTAAATCCGTGTGCAGTTTTTGTAATTTTTCTTGATAAATCATCATACGTTGCACCTGTTCCTACTATTGCTGCTGATACAGAGGAAGCTATATCCGATACTACAACGGTTTTACCATAATCATCACTTCCGGCACCTGAAAGAATTTCAGATACACTAAGAACAGCTAGCATAATAAAATCATCAATCAATACCGGATCAAGCTCTTCCTGTGTCTCTTTTTTTAGCCATCGTGAAATAATGCTTCTTACCTTTTTTAAGGTATAAATTTTACCGAGAGGTTGTGTTGGTGCTGACATTTCTTTAACTCCTATTTAATTAGCTTGTTTCATAACTTTCTTCCAGATACATCTGATATGCGAGATCCACTATTTGACTATTCCAATGCTGGAAGAAAGGCGAATCTTCTGTAGCGTGATTTTGTGTTAAATAATTTCCGGTTGTAGGGCTAATTGGTAACGCCACATATTGAATATAAGTTGATATTGATAAATCCTGCGGGAATATTGCAATCAGATTTTTAACTTGAATCATTGCGGGGTTATTAGCCGTTGCAACATATTCTGCATACTTCCCCGTTAATGCGATGTTATATTTTGTTGTATCCCAAACCTTGATAAACTTATCCCCTTCAGTTCTTCCATTTATTACTTTATAAAAATCAAGATATGGAGTAGCTATAGTATAATTTGCTCCCGATATCTCTCCTGAATATTTTGCTAACTCCGGGAATATCCTGATAAACATTTCTGCATTGCCTTTAACTGCTGTCCAGTATTGATTGAATAATTTATTTAATGCTCGATTGATATAATCAATAACATTTACTGCTGGTAATACATAACTATCAGGCATGGCACCACTACCAGGGGTAAAAGCAGTTTTGAATTCTGTAGGAATTCTCTTTACTAATTCAACACATAATTGGTCAAACTTTGGAGTAGGCATTAGAAAAGATTCCTTTCATTATGGCTACCTTCATAAACGCTACTTCTTTGGATAGTTCCTTTTTTCTGATGAGTAATAACTTTTAGTCTTGTTCTTTCCCTTTCAAATTCATTTAAGAACTGCACTCTCGCTCGATCAGATAAAAATTGTGCAGTTGTAAAAACTTCTAATGCTTTATCCCACTCTCTGTCTAGCTCTGGCTCGTTACTTCCATCAATTACTCCGGCAGATGTTTTTTGATAAACATAAAGATCAATGGTAATTCCTTCATAGCTTGATGTTGGTATTGGATATATTTTTAATCTACCTCCAACAATCGTCCCAATCAAGGGCTGATATGTCCCAACAATAGTATTCCCAAGTGCTGAATATTTTATATAGTTGCAAACAAGGGTATCTTCTTCAATCGGATATAGTGTATGAAGAAACGTAATTGTTGAATTTACTATCGAATAATCTGTATCTCTTACTTGCAGCACTCCGTTAAAAAATATTTCTTCACTGTTCTCAACTATTTGCTCTGGTATTTGGAAGATAGTATTGGCACCATCTTTTGAACCTTCCATCTCAATGCCGGTTTGTATATAGGTTGTAAGATCAATGCCTACAATGCTGGAAATGCCACTCCAATCCACCACCGGTCCATCAATCATCTTAACAAATTCAGTATTGCTCAGAATACGGAAAGGATATAAAAATCCGGTTGGTTGTTTAACTACCTTAACGGAAGAAATATTATTGTTATAAGTAGTCAACGCGGGATCTGTAACTGTTTCAGTTGTCAGGGGATAAGTTTCCTGATCCTCTTTAAGAGTAACCGTTACTAGTCTATCAGGAAAGATTTCACTGATTATGGAGTCTTGAGCAGATTGAAGTTCACCGTAAATCTCCGGATCATTTACATCACTTTCAGTAAGACCATGCTTCTTTAAGTTCCTGAGAATTCTACCAAGAAGGATTGTTGATCTATTTGACAATTAAAACCTCCTTACTTAGAGGCTTCGTTTCTGATCTTCAATTCCTGTGCTATTTTTGCTACTAGTTTTTCTACACTGATATTCTGAGGGGCTGTTAGATTAAGAGTTTTTGCAATTTCAAAAAGTTCTTTCTTATCTAATTCTTCAAACTCTTCCTCGGTAGCATCAAAATTCTCTGTCAACCATTCTTCAGCATTGAAACCTTCGTCATTATCTTTCCCACCCTCGGTAGTTTTATTCTCGGAAGGGAATTCAACTTTCTCTGTTGAATCAACTATCGAAAAAATTTCCGGGTATGATTTTGAATAAGTATCTGCAATGTAATCCTCAACTTCCAAAGGCTCACCGGCTTTGAATTTATATAAAAGATTTTCTTTGTTCGGGAAGTTTGTTCTTGTTTTAGGAATATCAAGAATACGATCAACTTTTGATACTAATAGTTTTGTTGGCATAGCCTTAATCCTTTTTAATTGTGATTATTATTTTATTAAAGCGTACTCCTCAAATGAAGAGTACGCTAACCTTAACTTATAAGTGAATTAAACTATTAAGAGCAAACAGTCATATTCACATAATACCAGTCGCCAATAACGGCGGAGGCTGATTTAGCAACCTTCTTAGCAATACGCAAGGTGCCACTATCTTTGACAAGGATTTCACTCCCTATGTCCATAGCACCGTAATCGGTCAAGGTGATAGCACCTGAGTCAACGAAAGTTGCCTGGAAAACGATCCTTTTTTCGCCGGTGGTTGGATCAATACCAGATTTTGCACTTATGGCTGTCAGCTTCTTAGCTTGAGCTTCCGTAAGTTCTAACAAATCAGCCCATGATTCGAAACCAAGTTCTCTCCAGGGATAATATTTGTTACCGGCATAATTACCTAAATTGTCGCCCATTTTTTATTACTCCTTAAATTATCAATTAAAATTAACTACTTACCAGGTTGGACTGTTTGGTGAATAGGTAGCAACTATCAAAGAGGAAGTATTTTCTTTGAAGTTACCAGCCGTACCAAAGAATCCGTCGTTGTCATAAATATCAGATCTATTATAAGCAACGATTGTGTCCGAAGCTTCGCCTTCTTTACTGTCATAATCCCACTTCATTGATTTGAACTGTAAGGATTTGGCGAAACCACACATAATAGCACTAGCACCAAAGAAGAATGCTAATTTTCTATCACTTTCCATTACTGGATTTGCAATAGGATTAACACTTCCATAGTTGATTGTACCTCGAGTAGAATCGTAGCTTCCATCTCCATTGGTCCAAACTCCAGGAGCGTTCATATCAACTATGATTAAAACTCCGTGATAGAGATAAGCTTCAATATTGCCGGTAATGAAAGGAGATTTTTCACCAAATGACTGAGCTAAAGCAACATGAGCTTTAACAAAATTATCATCGTTGAAAAGCTGAATAGCCTGAGCGTCACTAATTACAGCGACAAGTTTTATGGTTTGTCCACCAATTTTTGTAGCAGTTAATCTCTTTCTTCCTGCATATAGAACTGCATTATCTATCAACTTTGAAGACATATAATCCGTACTGGTAGCACTTAAAGAATCAAGAGCAGTATTCACATTCGTCTCATAAGTAGCAGGAGTATCGCTCCAGGTTGCTGGACCATGACCTGCAGCATAGAAGTTAGGATGAGACTGTTGAGTAAATACATGACCGAATCCACCGTTTGCTTTTGAAGCAAGAATGTTTCTCGAGAATCTTCTTGTCAGAGCATCGTATG
>CAYGVP010000109.1:0-5389 GCA_964353385.1 uncultured Dehalococcoidaceae bacterium | reverse complement strand
GCATTAACTGGGTAGCCAGGTTAGCCATGGAAATGCCGCAGACCTTGGAGACCAGCGGAACGGTACGTGAGGCGCGCGGGTTCGCCTCAAATACGTAAACTACATCCTTGCATATAGCGTACTGGATATTCATTACTCCGATAACATTAAGTTCGCTGGCGATGCGTTTGGTGTATTCCTCAATCGTGTCGATGTGTTTACGGGGTATGCTTACCGGCGGGATAACGCAGGCGGCGTCGCCGGAATGGACACCCGCGTATTCTATATGCTCCATTACCGCCGGGATAAACACTTCTTTTCCATCGCAAAGTGCGTCGGCTTCGGTCTCAATAGCGTTTTCCAGATAACGGTCGATGAGTATGGGACGGTCGGGCGTTACGCCGACGGCAGCGGCTACATACATACGGAGGTCTTCCTCGTCGTGCACAATCTCCATGCCGCGTCCTCCGAGGACGTAAGAAGGTCGTACCATAAGTGGATACCGGATGCGCTCGGCGATAACCAGGGCTTCTTTTAAATTACTGGCGGTACCGGACTCCGGCATGGGAATGCCGTACTTCTTCATCATTTCGCTGAAGCGCCCGCGGTCGGAGGCGATATCTATTGAGTTTACTGTAGTGCCGAGTATCTTCACCCCAGCTTTCTCCAGTTCTGCAGCGATGTTAAGCGGCGTCTGCCCTCCGAACTGCACAATCACCCCGATGGGCTTTTCTTTCTGGTAAATGCTTACTACATCCTCTACTGTTAGCGGCTCGAAGTACAGTTTGTCCGAGGTATCGTAGTCGGTAGATACCGTTTCTGGATTGCAGTTGACCATGATAGTCTCGTAGCCCATCTCGCGTAAAGCAAAAGCGGCATGTACGCAGCAATAGTCAAATTCTATTCCCTGACCGATGCGGTTTGGACCCCCGCCCAGCACCATCACTTTTTCCCTGTTGCTCACTTTCGTCCGGTCCGGCCCGTTATAAGTGGAGTAATAATACATTGCGTTTTCCGCGCCGCTTACCGGCACGTAGTCCCATGCTTCTACGACATTCAGTTTCGTCCTCTGTTCGCGTATAGTCGGCTCACTCACTCCGAGTAGCTTCGCCAGGTATTTATCGGCAAAGCCGTCCTTTTTCGCCTGCGTCAGCAGATTATTCGGCACCTTCTTGCCTTTATACTTGAGGATTTTTTCTTCCAGTTCCACCAATTCCTTCATCTGCTGGAGGAAATATGGCTTGATAAAGGTCTTCTTATAAAGCTCCTGGATATCGGCGCCTTTGCGGAGCGCCTCATACATGATAAATTGTCGTTCGCTGGTAGGATAGTTAAGCATCTTCATCAGTTCTTCGAGCGATTTCTCGTTGAAATCCTTGGCGAATCCCAGCCCGTAGCGCCCGTTTTCCAGCGAACGTATCGCTTTCTGGAAAGCCTCCTTGTAGGTCTTGCCGATGCTCATTACCTCGCCGACTGCCCTCATCTGCGTCCCCAGACGGTCTATGGAATCCCGGAATTTTTCAAACGCCCACCTGGAGAACTTTACCACTACGTAATCGCCGGAAGGCGTGTATTTTTCCAGGGTTCCTTTGCGCCAGTAGGGAATCTCATCCAGGGTCAGGCCTGCCGCTAGCTTGGCGGATATCAGTGCAATCGGGAAGCCGGTTGCCTTTGAAGCTAGCGCCGAAGAGCGTGATGTCCGCGGATTGATTTCAATGATTACCACCCGGCCGGTCTTCGGGTCGTGGGCGAACTGTATATTCGTCCCCCCGATTACCCCTATCCTTTCCACTACTTTGTAAGAATATTCCTGGAGACGCTTCTGTAGTTTTTCATCGATGGTCAGCATCGGAGCGGTGCAGTAAGAATCGCCGGTATGCACGCCCATGGCATCGACGTTTTCGATAAAGCACACCGTTATCATCTGGTTCTTATGGTCGCGGATAACCTCAAGCTCCAATTCTTCCCAGCCCTCCACCGATTCTTCGACGAGTATCTGCCCTATCATACTGGCGCTGATGCCGCGGCTGGCGATAGTGCGGAGTTCTTCCACGTTATAAACGAGTCCGCCACCCGTTCCTCCCATGGTATACGCCGGTCGGATAACCAGCGGGTATCCAAGCTCTGTGGCGATTTCTTCAGCCTCTTCGACGCTCTGCGCTATCTTGCTCTGGGGCATTTCTATCCCCAGCTCGGTCATTGTTTCTTTAAAAGCCAGCCTGTCCTCGCCGCGTTTGATAGCGTCCGGTTTCACGCCGATTACTTTAACATTGTATTTATCCAGGATGCCTTGCTGAGCTAGACTGGAACTCAAGTTCAGTCCCGTCTGCCCGCCGAGATTGGGCAAAAGAGCGTCTGGTCTTTCTTTCTCGATGATTTTTGTCATCGTCTCCACGTTGAGAGGCTCGATATAAGTAACATCGGCCATGCCGGGGTCGGTCATGATGGTAGCTGGATTGGAATTGACCAGCACAATTTCATATCCCAGCGAGCGCAAGGCTTTGCACGCCTGCGTGCCGGAGTAGTCGAATTCACAGGCCTGGCCGATGATAATTGGCCCCGACCCTATGATCATGACTTTTTTAATATCGTTGCGTCTGGGCATAAAAAGCTCCCCTCTATCAAGTCTGCTTTCCAGTTTACCTAATTTGCCTTGATGGCGCAACTTGATAGGGGGAGTAATTATCGACTATTAAAATGCTCTTTCATTTTTTATCGCTGGGGCAAGATATTGTAAGTAATAAAAATATAGGGGATTGCGCTGCTTTCGCAACCCCCTATTTCATGGCAACTTATCAAAGTCGGTGTAAACTATCTTGGACCCGGATGGCCGTGTTGGTGCTGATTGTTATGATTATTATGGTTATTATTCTCGTGTTGATGTTGATTGTGTTGGCCGAGGTTCTCCGCTTTAAGGCTGGCTAGAGCTATCGCGCATTCTGAATCTACTTCAGGATATTCAAACCCGTCGGAATACTCCCAGCCGCCGTTGGAAGCCTGGGTTTCCACCAGGTAGTCGCAGGCGGCAGACAGGGCGTTCTTTGCGTCTCGGCTCTTGACCCACATTGAATTCAGACCGAGGATAACGTAAGCGGTCGATTGATAGTCGTCTTCCCAGGAGCCGTTATCCAGCTGGGCGTCCAGCAGGTAATCGCAGTAGCTATTGATGGTGACTCTGTATTTTATGGAATAGCCGATTTCATCGAGCGCCCAGATAAGAGAACCGTAGCTAATAATAGTGCAATCCCAGTCGGGATAACCAGGAAAAGGAACATGAACCCAGTCCGCCGAGCGTTTGATTAATTCGTCGGCCATCGCTCGGGCGTAGTCCTTATAGCCGGTGGCATATGCGGCCCTGATATAGGCGGCTAGGTCCCAGCCGGCCAGAGAACCTCTATTGGTTATCATGCGGGCGACATTGGCTTCGGCCGTGAAGTCATTGATAATAATGGCGTACCAGTTTTTTGCCGTTTCCAGGTAAGATTTATCCCGGGTGTCTTCATACAGGCGGACCAGGAATTCAACATCCGTGCCATAAGGGCGCTGGTTCGGCGCCGCGGCATAGCGTTCTTTCAAGGTATCGCCGGACTTTTTAGCGCCATTAAGATAGGCGCGGTTCCCGCTTTTTTCATAAGCTGCCAGCAGACCGGTGGCAGTGATGCCTTGTAAGTTAGGATTGTCAAAGTCCTTAATTGGGCTTATTATCCATTCCCAGTTGTAAGGAATGGTTCCGGAATTAGGCCCCTGCGTTTCCAGGAGGCGGTCGCCGGCCTTGGTAACGGCGTCTTTCAGGACATCGTCCTGGTTTCCGTGCCTGTCGGCAAGCGCCGGTATGACCATAGTAACAATTAAGACCAGGGCGATTAAGGATGCTGATGCTAACCTGATAATACCCTTTTTCATTTCTCTCCCTTGCTCCTTTCCTTTGATTTTTTAGAGTTAATATTACTCTAATAAATTAAAACCTAAACGCGACGTTAGCAATTTACACCATATTGCTAAACAAGTCAAATAAAGAACGGGAAAATATGACGGAGGTGGATATAATAGGGCGATGTGGGAATTTACTGCCTGAAGAGGTCGGGTAGAGGAATAACGGTGTAGCCGGCATTTTTTAAATAAGCCATCTGCCCCAGGAAGTTAGCTATCGGGGTGGAGGTTGTTTCCGGGCCGTCATCAGAGATAAGATGGTAGACCAGGCATACCACGGAATTGCGGCTTGCTTTATCAACAATAAGTTTAAAGCTATTCATATCTTGATTGCTGATTTGCCAGGCGGTAACATGATACCTGGCTTTCGGATCGCCAGTGGTAGGCTTATAAGGACCATCTGGAGTCCATCCGCACCGTGCACAGGTATAATTAGCCGCTATAGCATACTCAACAACCTTGTCATCCCATACGTAATAGGGGTAAACCAGTGTGCTGACTTCGAAGCCCATGTTCTCAAGGTCTTTCTTCGATTCGACAATTTCCTCGTGCAGTTGCGGCTCATCTAATAGATTCGTTAATTCAGCGTGAGTTTTTGTATGGCTGGCAATGTCCATGCCATACTTCGCCAGCTCCTCTAGCTCGTCTGTACCCATGTACTCCATTAAGTCGCGCCCTGTACCAACATAGTCGGTAATGACGCCGAAGGTTGCCTTATAGTTATGCTTGAGTAGTACTGGTAAAGCTACTTCGCACTGATTTTTATAAGCGTCATCAAAAAAGAGACAGACGAGCTTGGCTTCAGGTGGAATGGGGATTGCTGCTGGTTTTGGAATGACGGTTTTCTGGCAACCAACAACTAAGACTACAAATAACAGGCACAGCATGACGAATATCTTCGTTTTCATTGCATTTTTAAGAATAACCCAAATTTCATTTATTATAGATTATTAACTTGATATCATCAATTGGCCTAATCGCTAAGTCTTTCGGTATATCAAGATATTGTATTGATAAGCTGTTGATTGAGTAGCGGAAGAAAGAATATACTACCTGTAGCAGCGATATAGCTAGTTTTATCACTTTCAGAGTGGTAACCAGCTAGTTTACGGCAAAATTCGCAAGGAGATGTTTATATGGACTTGGCAGCATTCTTCGGGATAATTGCCGGAATATTCACCTCGGTACGTTTTATCCCTCAAGTTTATAAGAGCTTTGCAACCAGAAAAACAAGAGATTTATCCCTGGCTTTCTTATATTTCGTATCTGCCCAATCGTTGTTTCTGATACTATATGGGATTACTAAACCCGAGTACTATGTTCTCTATATGAATATTTTACCACTCATTTGTGCGCTATTCCTGGTATATTTAAAGCTTAAATACCACTGATATTTACCATCCGGGCTTGTTCTCTCAATTCCCGGTCTAACATGGAAATGGAAATATTTTAGTAATTTGCGAACCGTGAAGCTTGTTGG
>CAYGVP010000108.1:0-5400 GCA_964353385.1 uncultured Dehalococcoidaceae bacterium | reverse complement strand
CTGTATCAAACTTCATCTCGGAGAGCAAGTCCGCGGTCTGTCTGAAATGCCTTTCGCTTTCCCCTGGAAATCCCACGATAATATCGGTGCTGATGGCGATATCGGGTATTTTTTCTCTTATCTGCCGTACCAGTCGCCGATATTGGTCGACCGTATAGCCCCGCTTCATGGCTTTCAGAATTTCATCGCTTCCTGCCTGTACCGGCAGGTTTACCTGCTCGCAGACTTTATCTAATTTATCTATAGCTTCGATAAGCTTTAAACTCATGTCTTTAGGATGATTGGTCAGGAAGCGCAGCCTCGCTAACCCCTCGATTTTGTTCAAATCCGTCAGTAAATCGGCGAGGTCCGGTTTTCCTTCCAGGTCGTGCCCGTAGGAGTCTACATTCTGTCCCAGCAGGATGACCTCTTTAGCCCCCCGCCGCACCAGCTCCCTCACCTCGCAGACTATTTCCTCAAAAGGCTTGCTTCGCTCTCGACCGCGCCGGTAGGGGACGATGCAATAGGAGCAGAAGTTATCACACCCCTGGCTTATAGGCATGTAGACGCTGGGCGCCGGTTGTTGGGGCAGCGATGGCTCTTTCGCTTTTGCCAGCCACGGCGGTTTATCCCCCGCTTTAAAGAAATAGTTTACATAAGGATAACTTTTTTGCAGGCGGTCGGTACCCGAATCGACCAAACAGCCGGTGAGCGCCAAAAGCGTATCCGGTTTTTCTTTTTTTAAATGCTTGAGGTCATTCAGCTTGTTGGTTACTCTGTCCTCGGCGCTCTGTCGCACCACGCAGCTATTCAGCACGATAAGGTCGGCTTCCGCAATGCTTTTCGCCGCCCCGTATCCCAATTCCTCGAAGCGGCTGGCAATACGCTCGGACTCCGCCTTATTCATCTGGCACCCGATGGTCCAGATATGATATTTGAGCATGTATCACGTCCCTTGGAAACAGTTGCCTCTTTTATGCGGAGGCATTGCTTGAAATGGTCTGAGCTTTGAATTTATCTCAAGGTGGTGTCTATTTGAAAAAATTATAATTGATTTCAAGTTTTTCTTAATTGATAAATTCTTTTTTCAATTCTAGCTTTTTTACCTTGGTTACATTCCCAACACAAAGTCTGTAAATTTCCAATATCGTTTTGTCCACCCTTAGCAATTGGTATTATATGATCGACTTCTAATTTAATTTTATGGTTGAGAGCGGGACCTTTACCACATTTCCTACACTTGTAATTGTCGCGTTTCAATACATCCCATCTGACTTTTAGTGGAATAGTATATCTTACGTTGGTTGAAGTATTACCTCTTAAAAGTTCTTCTTTAGTTATTTTGCCCTCGTGATATTTAGCTAGAAATTGACAAGCAAAATACACGCTACCCCAAATCTGTTTATAAGGATGTTCTGATATTTTCTCTCCATATCTGGCTATTTGCCTTTTGCCTGGCGGGAATCCTAGTTGTCTCCAAATACTTTCAAGATTGTTAATTAACTGTTCTGGATTATATCTTCTTTCTCTACCACCTTCGATACCAAGTAGAGTTAAGACTTTTTTCCATGAACCAAATCGTGCAATAATTGTAGCCGAGTGTCCTACCTTTTCTTTCCATTTGTCGTACTCTGTAGATGGGAAATATCTGTAATTTACTTTTTCCGCATAAGACTTAACAGACGATAATAGTTCTTCATTGTTCAATCTTATACGTCTGGCGTTTAAATCAAATTTAAAATTATCTTGTGTCATAATATCGTTTCATCAAATTTATATATCATGGCGGAGGGGGAGGGATTCGAACCCTCGTCCCCAGTTACCCAGGGAAAGCGCTTAGCAGGCGCCCGCACTAGGCCACTATGCGACCCCTCCCAATGTTGAAAATAAATTAAAATTCCTCAACCATCAATTATATATTAACTGGGAAATATGCTCAATGATAAAAAATAAGATACAAGATACAATAACCAAACAATATCCAAATTCAAATAACCAAAACGTTTGCAAATTGTATATTGAAATTTGTTTGGGATTTGTATCTTGGTTATTGGTTATTATCTTCGTGCCGCCCCGATTATCTCCCCCACCCCCTTTATCCCCTCTTTCTCCATAAAGCTCGTAATGCCTTCCAGCACGTCCAGCGAAGCCCGCGGATTGCTGTATGTCGCGCTTCCCACCTGTATTGCCCTCGCCCCCGCCATGATATACTCCAGGGCGTCCTCCGCCGTGGCAATTCCTCCGCACCCCACCACCGGAACCTTTACCGCCTGCGCCACCTCGTAAACTAATGCCAGCGCCAGCGGTTTTATCGCCGGACCGGATAGCCCGCCGGTAACGTTCGCTATCACCGGCCGTCTTTCGATTATATCTATCGCCATACCTTTGTAGCTGTTGACCAGCGATATCGCGTCAGCGCCCGCACCTTCGACTGCTCTCGCCACCCCGGTAATATCCGCTGCGTTAGGTGTGAGCTTAACTATTATCAGCAGCGATGTCGCACCGCGTACTGCTTTAACTACCTCCGCCGCCATAGCTGCATCAGCCCCGAAGGCAACTCCCCCGCACTTAACGTTAGGGCAACTGATATTCACTTCTATGCCGCTGATACCCTTAACGTCATTTAATTCTCTGGCTAACTCCCTGTATTCCTCTATCGTGTCTCCGGCAATATTCACGATAACCGGCACTTTCCAGCCCGCCCATATCGGCGCCTTCTCTTTAATTACCGCCTTCACGCCGATGTTCTGCAGCCCTATTGAATTGATGACTCCCGCAGCTGTTTCTACCAGGCGCGGTTGGGGATTTCCTTCCCTTGGTTTCAGCGTCGTGCCTTTGCAGATAATTGCTCCCAATCTCTGAATATCGAAAAACTCACTGTATTCTGTCCCGTACCCGAATGTGCCGGAAGCAGTCATCACGGGATTTCGCAGTAACAGGCCTATTTTATTCTTTGGCGCTAATTGGACTGTTAAATCCGGCGGCACTGAAACGTCCTTCCTTTTCAAGATTCTTTCAAAAAGCTTACCAGACTATCTATTACGATGCAAGTGATTTTATCAATGATAAAGTTAGTGGGAATGTACATTGAGAGGGGGTTCACCCTGGTTCCACTGAGTCACCACGAAGTGAAGGTTTACCCTGAGTGTTCATATTGAAGGGTTCTCCCTGAAGGGTTAGGGGGTGAGTGAGAAAACCACATTCTTGAAGTGTTTTAACGTAGCACCATAATTAAGGGTAATCCCTTAATAATATCGGGTATGGCCATGCTGGCAATATTGTTTCACGGATTGTATGGTATAGGCAAAGGACGAATTATGACGGCGGTTCTAACTTTTACCCGCGAATCTTTGCTGGGTTTTAAAGCCCGTAAACTACGCATGGCGGAAAATATAAGCCAGCAGGGAGTGGCTGATAAAGCCGGCGTTCCTGTTGAGTCTGTTGACCTCTTTGAACATAATCTGCCGTTGCCTCTTGATTATAAGCGCCGCATTCTCCAGGTATTGTGGGCTGTAAAAATCAAAAGGTGACGCTTATCGCGCCACCCCTTGAAGTCTGTTGCTATCAGGGTTTTTCTTCTTCGGCGTATTTTCTTCAATACTCTGTCTCTTTATCGCCGAATACCCTTTTCCTTTTATTTACTATTTCGCATTATCTTTAAGCAGACCTTAATGCAGGTTCACGTATTCGCTTATCCTGGCCGGTATCGTTCGCTCGAATACCAGCACCGGTCCGTCAGCGGGTTTCATTTCCATGGAGAATCTATCGTAAGCCCCGAGGGTTACATTACCCGTTGTTGGCATAATCACATCAAGCATAAATAACTCCGTCGGGTCCAGGATGTTATCGTCGTTAACCGTGGATAATTTTGATATTGTCCAGTTCATTGACGGCACCAGGTTTTCGGCATCGCTATATGAAATTATCAGGAGGCTGGTATTCTCTGTAGTCGGGTTGAAGTCAATTGGACTGCCTGCCGCAGGGACGCCCACAGAAAAATAGATGTGCGTCACTATACCGTTTTCCATTTTTGCGATGACATTGCCCTTTATCTCCAGCGTACTCATGGTCGATTGCAGACCGGCGTTCATCGCTTCTTTGGTTTTCTGCGATGAAAACAGACCTGCTGAAAGTACCACGTAGGCAAACACCGAAGCTACGATGACGAACGCTATCAAAATGATAGCTGTTTCCAGACCGGTGATGCCCTCCTGTCTATCCTTTAATCTCTTCACCAACTTCTTCCACATTTTAACTACCTCCTCTTCTTAAAAGAGTTAGACCACTGCCAGCGCAGTGATAATCTATCTTTATTTTTTCTCCCGTTTTTTCATTCGGTAGTGTCTTTAGAATAGCAGTAGGGGGGTAACTAACACATAAAAATCGTGGGCTGCCGTATAAATATTTCATTACAGTTGTGTCAGATTTAGGTAGGACTAATAGTATAAAGGGATAGGAACAAGGTCTTGGAGATGTTTATAAACAAAAGCTTGATTTTATTAGATATTTATGAATTTTTGGCAGGGGTATCGATTACCGGCAGTGCTTTTTCCGGCTGGATTTAGACAGCATTGCTGGCATAACGGGCGTGCGCGGCAGATTTCTTTAGCTAGTTTCACGAGTAATGCGTGATACTCGTTAAATAACTTAACATCAGCCGGCAGGTTCGCCATAAAAAGTGTTTGAAAAGCAGTATAGCTGTTGCGCTTTGGAGCAATTCCCAGGCGACTCGTAATGCGCCTGGTATATGCGTCTATCACGAAGACAGGCTTGTTTCCCGCATACAATATTATAGAGTCGGCGGTCTCATCGCCGATGCCGTAAATATTAAGAAGTTGCCCTCGCAGTTCGCCGGTAGCTTGCACAAAAAGCCTGTTCAGGTCGTCTTTATAATTTTCCCCCAGCCACCCCACGAAGGCTTTCAGCTTGCGCGCTTTGGAATTGTAATAGCCGCAGGAATAAATCAGCCCCGCCAGTTTTTCTTGAGGCATTTGCCGTATCGCTCCTGGTGAAAGCGCCCCGGCTTGCTTGAGGTTTTTTATGGCTTTTTCAACGTTCGTCCAGGCTGCCGACTGCGTTAATATCGCCCCGATGATTACCTCGAAGGGTTCTTTGGCAGGCCACCAGTGCTGTGGACCATATTGTGTTAACAGGCGCTGGTAAATCTTTAGTAAAGTCCGCTTTATTTCTTGGTCATCCATGTCGGCACTCTAGCATCTTCCACCGAGTCTATATCCGGTATGTATGGTTTAATATCTATTACCGGTGTCCCGTTTATGGCGTCCAGTCCCTGTACCTTCAAAATATTGTCACGCCGTTCCAGTAATTTCACTATGGTTTTTCCAAGAGGATTAGGTCTGTCCGGTGAACGGCTGGCGAAAACGCCCACCGGTGTTGCCTCCGTCCTGTATCTGGGGTGGA
>CAYGVP010000107.1:0-5441 GCA_964353385.1 uncultured Dehalococcoidaceae bacterium | reverse complement strand
CCAAGAAAGAAATGAGCAACGCTAAATCCATCACCATGAAGAACGGCAAGCCGGCTACCCAGGGCGTGTGCCCATCCTGCGGCACCAAAATGTTCAGAATCGGCAAGAAATAAAGCCGATACTACAAAGGATTTAAATATATAGACAAGGCTGGATATTCCAAGAGTATCCAGCCTTTCATTTGGTGGGGTTATAGGAACGCGTTATTTTACGTATTTCTTTACCAGTGCAACGGTGTTAACGGCATTAAGCTTGTGGAAAATCAGGGAGAAGCGGTTTTCTAATTCAACCATGATAGCCTGCAAGTCGGATGGCGGCAGGCTCCATAGCTCTTTCTTAAAGTCGCCGAAAGCGCGTTTACGCGTTTTATAGAGGAACTGCTCTTCCGTTTCGCCGGTCTTTCTTTCGTTAGGGTACTTAGCGTCCAGCCCGCGGTTAATCTTTTCCAGGAGGTCGGGCGGGAAGCGGGGACTATCGAATAAAATGTTCTGGAAGCCGGTAGCCAGGTGTACTTCCAGCGTGCCGACCTTCGGGAACATATCGAAGGCCTCATCCGGGAGGGTGGAGGCGCCGTGCTGGACAGCCCCACCCAGGCCGTATTCCTCCCGCGCAACTTTAGAAAGCTCTTTAAGAGTATTGAAGTCGATTTGGACCTGTGCGATAGAACCGTCGGGGAGGACGATGCCGCCGTGTGTGGTACCGGTCTGGACGCTGATTTTGGATATGCCTTCCATATTTTTATCCAGGCGCCGATTATAGCTGTTGATAAAAGCACGGAGGTCGGCAACGGTGCTGTTGCCCTTACCGATTTCTCCAATTTCACCGCCGATGGATACGGTAATGCCTTTAGGTTCGATACTGCGGATAAAGCGTGTCATTTCCGCCGTTACCGCCGAGTTCTGCTCCTGCTGGTCTTCCAGGGAGGTTTTAGAGATATCAACGAGGGTGGAGGCATCAATATCAATGTTAAAGAAGCCGGCTTCAATGGAGTCTTTTACGAGGTCCTTGATGGCTTTCAACTCGGCTTCAGGGTTTTCCTGGTACTTCGCTCTATTAGCCTGAAAATGGTCGCCCATGATAAAGACAGGCCCTTTATAGCCTTCTTTAATAGCGGCGGCTAAAACGCAGCTGGCATACTCCCCGGGTTTTTGCGAGGTATAGCCTATTTCAGAGCGGGCGATTTCAAAGATAAGAGCTCCCACCTTATGTTTCATGGCGGCTCTAAAGACGGCGCAGGCGATAGGATAAGTAACGCCGCGGATATTGATCGCAGGCACGGTAATACCTTTGTAGAGCCCTTTGCCGGCGGCTTTATAGAGGCCCTGGATGCTGGCGGGGTAAATGCCGCGGTCAAGGGCGGTCTGGCGAATGGTATGATAGAGTTCCTTCTTTTGCTGCGGGTCAGTCCCGAAGACTGCCTGCTGTATAAATGCATCAATGTTATCGTTCTTTGGCATATGTTTTCCTTCCGTGTTTATTTCCCGCTGTAGAGGATGGTGCGGCGCCCGTTGTATCTATCAACGTCGTACTGGGTTTTAGTGTCCACCAGGCTTAGCTTGCCGTAAATATCCGCCATAGGTACGCAGGCGATTTTACCGTTTTTCAAGCACACCATGTTACCGAAGCGACGGTTAACAACAAGGTCAACGGCAGCAATGCCGAAGTAGCGGCCCATACGGCGGTCGTAAGCGCAGGGGGCGCCGCCGCGCTGAAGATGGCTAAGCTCAACGCTGCGGGTTTCGAGACCAGTGTTTTTTTCGATTTCCTGCGCTAGGACTTCACCGATGCCGCCGAGGGTTTTACGGCCGAAGCTATCGGTGCCCTCTTTTTTTACGGTTTCCGTCCCGCCGATAGGCTTAGCTCCTTCCGCGACAATAATGATTTCATACCTGGTGCCGGCTCTTCTCCCTTCCATGACCAGCTCGTTTACACGGTCGAAAGAAAAATCGCATTCAGGTATCAGAATAATATAGGCGCCGCAAGCCTCGCCGCCTTCCAGCGCCAGCCAGCCGGCGTTCCTGCCCATGGTTTCGACAACGAAAATCCTTTTATGAGAACCGGCGGTAGTCCGCAGGCGGTCGACTTCTTCAACGATAACATTTAGAGCGGTCTCAAATCCCAGAGTATAGTCTGTTTCCGGGAGGTCTTTATCAATAGTCTTGGGGATGCCGATGACATTGATGCCTTCTTTGGCAAAGCGGGTGGCAATCGCTAATGTGCCGTCGCCGCCGAGAACGATGACGGCTTCTAATCCAAGTTTATGGATGTTATCAATAACCAGTTTGGAGCAATCGTTCTTGGGGTCGTAGGGGCTGAAGCGCGAGGTGCCGAGCATAGTGCCGCCGTACCTATCCCATGTCCTGACGATGTCGGGGTTGAGGGGGGTAATATTGCCGGTGCCGTCCCAGGCAGCAGGGTCGACATCAGCCAAACCTTTCCAGCCGTCATGAATGCCGAGGACCTCATAGCGGACGCCTCTTTCCGACTCGAGGCGTTCATCCATGGCGGTCTTGACGACCCATTTGAGGGCGGGATTCAGCCCGGCGCAATCGCCGCCTCCGGTAAGCACGCCAATGCGGCTTTTTTTCATAACGCTTCAATTGTCATTATAGAATCAGTAAACTCTGCTGTCAAAGCATCGGGCAGGATAATAGAAAGCACAATTAAGTATTGGTATAAAGTTATAATTTAGTAAAAACACTAGAAAATTTTAATGAATTTTTACTAGACTTGTGGTAAAAAAGGGAGTAGAATTTAAGGGCTTAAGGGGATTCAAAGCTATGAGCTATTTTTATAAGACAAAAAGCAGCTTATTGGGAAACGATATATGAGCGCTGGATTAAAAACCAGTGCTTTTTAATTTAAGGAGGTAACGTTAATGCAGTCGAGTCTAATTGGAAAAATAGAAAAAGCCAAGCGTTACGCGCAAGAAACAGACCGGGTTACCTTCAAAGAACTAACCGTAAGATTCCATGGTGAAAATAGCGATTACGACGTTAATTTCAAAGACGGCAAGTGGCGCTGCACCTGCAGTTTTTTCTCTAAATGGGGGCTATGCAGTCATACCATGGCTATGGAGAAAATACTGGAAAATATGCTCCCTCAGGAAGCCCGCACAACACAGCTGGATGCCGCAGGCTTAAAAGGGGATTAATTTCAAAACAAATTTTCTCTAAGGGGTTACTGCGCCTGAAAATATAATATAAGGCGAGTATCCCGCCATATTCCGTATGAAGCTAAACTAAACTTTCAACATATTTTACCACGACCCAAAGGGTTGCATCTACCTACATACATATACTATACTCCTAATACCCTACATATTGGGGGTGTACAATGATTCAACGGTACACCCCTCAAATAGAG
Organism: uncultured Dehalococcoidaceae bacterium; assembly: GCA_964353385.1. Classification (GTDB taxonomy): domain Bacteria; phylum Chloroflexota; class Dehalococcoidia; order Dehalococcoidales; family RBG-16-60-22; genus RBG-13-51-18. Next base: position 2,075 of record CAYGVP010000107.1, on the reverse strand, counting down.
TTAGGGGAGAGTTTAAATGATATGGGATGGGCAGAGCCACGTTATTCACGTAAGGAAATTGACCAAGCTGGAGAAATACTTTTACATGGCAAGGTCAAAACGAAAGAAATAGTTCGTGCTATAAACATAGTAGACAACTTTCGCTCGGCTCATGCATTTCCACTAAATACCCTTCAAGTAAATTTACGTGGTCATTCAAAAGTCATAGATGCCGAAAGCATCGTTGCACAAAGACTCAAACGTTTATTTTCCATCTTAATGAAACTAGACCGTTTTAAGACAATGAGACTTTGGGAGATGCAAGATATTGGCGGTTGCCGAGCGATTGTACACACCGTCGACCAAGTGAATGAAATTGCCAAAATCTACATTAGTGGCTCTACTAGAATCAGGCACAAATTAGTAGGGAAAAAAGACTATATATTACAACCCAAGCGTGATGGGTACAGAAGCAGGCATTTAATATATCGGTATGTAAGCGACAAAAACAAAATTTACAATAACTTTAAAATTGAAATACAAATTCGTACCATTTTGCAACACGCTTGGGCAACCGCAGTTGAAACTGTTGATACCTTTACTAAACAAGCATTGAAATCAAGTAGAGGTTCGGAGGAGTGGAAAAGATTCTTTCAATTAATGGCTACTGAAATAGCTTTTAGAGAAAAAAGCCCACTTGTGCCAGGAATCTCAAAAAATAGAACCCAATGGATTAAAGATTTAAAGGTTTGTGCCACTACATTACACGTGAAAAAATCTTTATCGGGTTTTGCGAATGCTTTACATACAGTACAACCTACCAAAGATTTCCAATACTTTTTATTGTCTCTAGATGAAAAAACAGAACAGCTAAGTATTACTGGTTATAACCAAACAGAACTGATTCAAGCATCTAGGGCTTATGCCACACGAGAGAATGCAATCAGAAAACACAAAGCAGGAGATGCTGTTCTTGTTTCAGTAGAATCTCTTGGCGATTTAAAACGTGCATACCCCAACTACTTTGCTGACACTGCTATTTTTATCAGCATTCTAGATGAGTGCATGGAAGAGTGACGGGGTAATTGTTCATAAGGAGAACTAAAATGAACGAGAGTAAATCAGACCCGCAATATTATATACAGTAATCCGAGGAAAGATATGAATTTCATAGAGAAGTTAGCACAATCCGCCCAAAAGAACCGCAGTCTGCTATGCATAGGTCTCGACCCGGACCCGGCTTTGATGCCGGAGAAAATAGATGTTTTAAAGTTCAACAAGGCGATTATAAATGCTACGGCCGACCTGGTTTGCGCTTATAAACCCAATATAGCTTTCTACGAGGCTATGGGCAATGAAGGCATGGATGCGTTGAAAAAGACCAGGGAGTATATACCGAAAGATATTCCTGTAATTATTGATGCCAAGCGAGGTGATATCGGCAATACGGCAAAAGCCTACGCGCGGAGCCTTTTCGATTATTTTTACTTCGATGCAATGACAGCAAATCCTTACCTCGGGTATGATTCGCTGGAGCCTTTTATCGAGTACAAAGACCGGGGTATTTTTATCCTTTGCCGTACCTCAAATACGGGTGCTGTTGACTTCCAGTCGCTTTATGTAGGGAAAGATGGCGGCAAGAAAATGCTCTTTGAAGTTGTTGCCGAGAAGGTCAGTGAGTGGAACCGATACGGCAACCTGGGGCTGGTAGTTGGAGCGACCTATCCCGAAGAACTCAAGCTAATGCGTGAAAGATACCCGGAGATGCCGCTGCTGATACCGGGGGTGGGGGCGCAGGGTGGAGAACTTAAGCTGGTGGTGAAGTATGGGGTTGACAGGGTAAGAAGTAAGACCGTAATAAATTCATCCCGGCAGATTCTTTACGCCTCAAAGGGCAAGGACTTTGCCGTAGCGGCGGAAAAAGCCGCACGGGAACTGCGGGACCGCATTAATGAAAACTTGGAAGGTTCCATATAGACATAAGAAGACATAAAATAATGGTTCTTCAAATCAATCTCGGCGATATTGTAAAACTCAAGAAAAAACATCCCTGCGGGGGCTATGACTGGCAGGTGGTGAGGCTGGGGGCGGATATC
>CAYGVP010000106.1:1245-5488 GCA_964353385.1 uncultured Dehalococcoidaceae bacterium | reverse complement strand
ATCGTCGAACGTCATCAGCGTCCTAGCCCCGCGCTTGATCGCGAGGTCGAGCGTCACGTCCATCGTCTCCGCCCACCCGAAGACCCGCCGCGCGTCGAACGTCAGCAGCTCCACGTAAGATAGCCCTCGGGCCAGCTCTTCGTAGCTCTTGAGCTGCGCGTCGTCCTTGCGCACCAGCAGCACAGGGCTCTCGTCCTGCAGCTGGCGCAAGATGCCTCCGCCTTGGCGCAGTAGGCGCTCACCCCTGCCGCGCGACGGCACGACGACCAAGGTGTCGCGCGACTTAGAGTGAAGAAAGGTGCTCACGGTACCACGCCGCAGTCTCGCGCAGCGCCTTGTTCAGCGGGGTCCTGCCAGGCATGTTGTCAACAGGCGCCAGGGTGCTTGAGCGCTCTGGCTCACCCATTCTGCGCGGCAGGTGCAGCACCGCGTAGTCTATCCAGCGCAGACCCAGCGCCTCAGCGCACATTCGCGCGGCCTCGTTCACCGTGGTCGGCGCCGCGGTGCCTATGCGCGCTAGCCCTGAGAGCTGCTCACAGTCGAGCAAGGCTCTGGCGAAGTCAGGCGCGTATATCAGGTCCACGACCTGCTCTCCGTCGCCCCATACCTCAACGACCTTGCGCTCCAGCAGGTCGCACATGAACGTCGGCACGATCTTGCGAACCGGGCGCCGCTTCTGGTGCGGCCCGAACAGGTTGTACGTGAGCGCGACCAAGACCTCTATCCCGTACTCCTCTGCGTACATGAGGCAGAAGTCGCGCGCTGCGTTCTTCGTGATGGTGTACGGGTTCAGCCACCCGTTGTCAAGCCCCACGTACCGCATGGGCACGCGCAGCTCCTTCACAACGTTGAGCACGTTGAGCGCGCCCATCACGTTAACGAGCACCGCAGTCTGCACGTGGTTGAACGTCTCTGCGGTCCCCAGCCCCCCCGCGAGGTCCAGCACCTCGTCGCACCCGTGAAGGTGCTTGGCCTTGAGCTCCAAGACGCTGACGCGCACGTTCGCCTCAGGCGCGATGTCGAACGTCAAGGCGACATCACCCCTGCGCTCAATTTCCGCAACCAGTGTCTTACCAAGAAACCCGCACCCGCCTAGCACCGCGTAGCGCTTCATCTGCTCACCTCCGACTCGTAAGGCGCCTCAAGCTCCTTGAGCACGAAGCTCGTGAGCTTCGGCGCCTGTGCGACGATCTCCTTGAACGCATCTGCTGACACGCTCAGGCCGTGCATCCTCGCCCACCTTCCCTCGTCGTTCTTCCACCAGCGCCTGAGCGCCACGTACACGCGACCGCGGTACTTGGTCACCTCAGCGTATACGTCGTTACCGAGCGACAAGAGCGCGTGGCCCTTCTTCGCTTCCAGTTCTACCGGACTCATAGCTACCTCCTACACACCTAACTTGACGTAAGCATCAAGCCATGAGGGCTGACGCCTCCTGTGAAGCCTCAAGCGTAACAGCAGCTGCCATAGCGCGCTCATGCGTTCCTCTCCCCGAGCGCCGCTCGAGCGGCCCTCAGGGTGTCGTGCACGACCACTCGCGCCGGCGCGGTCTTGCGAACCTGTACGTACTCGCGCCACCGGGCCTGCGGCACGTGGTGCGTCTGCGCGAGCTCGTCGTCCACGTACACCACGCTGCGCCCTCGGGCGTACTCCGTCGTCGGGCGCAACACCTGCCGCAGGGCCGAACGGTCGAGGGCGTCGAGCTTCTCGCGCAGCTCCCGAGCTCGCGCCGCGACCACGGGGCTGACCAAGAGCTCCTCTGGGGGCTCCTTCGCCACAGAGTGGGCGCTCGTCTCGAACACGGAGCGCTGAACGAGTCGCTCGCGCCTTTCCGTCACGCGCGACGACCTTACGTCGTCCGCGTAGGCGCACCGCACCCACCAGGGCAGCTCCCACTCAGCGGGGTGCGGTAGAGGCTCACCTGAGGCGTAGGCCTCGAGCGTCGTCAGTATCGCGTCGACCGCCTCGTCCTCGCTCAGCGCGCCGCGCTCGTGCTCCACGATGGCGCGAAGGGACAGCAGCAGGGCCACTCGCGCGCGGGTCACGCTTCGCCTCCCTCGTCGTGCTCAACGATGAGCTCATCTAGGCGCACCTCGCGCAGGGCGTGAGCCAACCCTCGCCCGTGATTCTTGCCACCGCACGCGCAGCGACAGAAGCGAAACTTGGCGTCGTAACACCTCTCGTCGCACCGACGCCCCTGCTCGTCTGTAATTACAGTCATCTCGCACCTCCTGCGCCCTCACGGGCGCGCCTTGTACGCGCGCTCTGGGCACTTTCGCGCCGCCCGTCGCGCTGAAGCTCGAGCCTTAAGGCGCAGGGCGCGCTCCCTCGCCTCCTGCCGCTGAGTCGCGCGCCACTCGCGCGCCAGCCTCTGACGGATCCAGTAGTCCCAGTTGTGTCGTGCCCTGCGCGCCAAGTCAGCTCCTCCTCGATCGTCAAACGGGTGTTCGACGATCATTTTTCTATTCTGATTATATCATATATTCGATTGATGTCCATATCTTTTTTTCGTCAATATATACGAAGTCTCGTATATATGAAAAATCATATAATCAAACGCTTGTTCGACGATGGCTGGACACAAAAAAAGGGAGCCTCTTGGCTCCCGTCTCGCTCACTTGAGCTGCTCCTTGATCGCCCTCACGACCTGTAAGGCGTCGTTCAGCACGGCGACCACGTCAAACTTACAGTTCGCCTTCACTTGCGCGTGAAGGTGGCCTTTGACCAAGTTCAGCGACAGCTCGACGAACTCTAGCGCCTTGACGACCTCATCTATTCTCTCACTCACGTCTTTTCTCCCTTTCTACCTGGAGTCTGCAAGAGGAAGGGCCGCCTCGCGGCGGCCCCTCTTCTATAGATGATCTGATCGCGCCTTACAGCGCGGGTTCGGCGTCCGGGTTGAACCCCGTCCAGCCCTTGGGAGGGGTCTTCCCCCGCCCGACCGCGCGGTAGGTCTCGTGCTCTTCGTCGAAGCGGATCCAGATTCGATCTTCCGGGTTCAGGTGCTTCAGCAGGACGCGGATCTTCGTGCCCATCTCGGGGCGCCCGATCTTGAACTGCTTGAACACCTCCAGCTCCGTGAGGCCCTTGTCCCCGGCCGCGATGAAGGCGTCCCTGAGGGCGGCGTTGATGGACCTCGTCACCATCCTCTGCCCGCCCCCGATGAACAGCCTGATCGCGTCGATGAGCGCCTTCTCGTCTGGCTTCGTCACGTCGAACTGGGTGAGGTACTCCGTGATGAGCGTCCTCGCCTTGGTCTTCGCGGCCTGCCGAGCGACCTTCTTCGGGTTCTTGGGCTTCTCCTCGACCGCCTTCACGACCTGAGCGCCGGGCGCTCCCTTCGGGTTCTTGTCTGCCATCTTGTGGCTCCTCATGTGGTACGTGTGCTCGTTCGTCACCGGGCGTCGCGCTCGCGAGCCCGCTGACCGGTGAGCCACCCCGTCGCTCTACTCCCTCACTGAGCCCCCTCAGGGAGGGTGGTCATATGATGACCACGCCTCTCAGTGGGCTAGTTGGCGAATATCACGCAGCGTCCTGCCGCGTAAGCGCTCACCATGCCCCTGGCGTCCATCCACCGAATCTTGCGCATCAGCGACTTCGGAGAGGTCTGCGCCCGACGAGCGAGGTAGCTGACGTGATAGACGACCGGGCTGTCTTCTGCGAGAGCGCGCTCTGAAGCCTGCCTGATGACCTCGCGTCCCGTCATGCGCCCGTTGCGGTGAGTGATTCTCTTTGCGTTCATGTAGTGCCTCCTGAATCTGGCTACCGCCCTCATGCGAAGGCGGTTCCCAGAGGGGGCTCGGTGAGAGAGTAGAACTTCCCTTCTCTGCTGCGATCGCCCTAGGTCTGTTGGGCTCCGGCGCCAGGCCATCCACCCTCATCCCTCAGGATCGCTTTCTTTTTCAAGGATCGTGGTGAGCTCCTTTCTCTCATTCTCACCATCTGTCAGTGTAAAGGTAATACATCCGCGACTAGATGTACACTGTTTTTTTAAAAAATCGGAGCAGGTAGTTCTGACCAGAGGTGTATCAAAACGACTTCGTGAGGAGGCTAAAGAGGTCAAGACAGGTCAGAACGACACAGGTCAAGGCGACTCACGCGCAGGTCAGTACCGCCCGAGTCCACCCGCCAGGGGAGGTGCGCCCAACCATCCCCTGGTGGCGAACCAGGGCTCGCTCGTGGGTAGGGATAGACACTAGGGGACGAAAAACGTGACCCGTAAGTGTATATGGGCCCTATAATT
>CAYGVP010000106.1:0-1145 GCA_964353385.1 uncultured Dehalococcoidaceae bacterium | reverse complement strand
ATAGACACTAGGGGACGAAAAACGTGACCCGTAAGTGTATATGGGCCCTATAATTATATAGTTGGAAATTGATTTATAACAACCTAGCGCCCAGTGTCACAGGCCACGCCCCCTAACTGTATATGGTATAAAGAATTAAAAAGTGACCTCTATATAGATGATCGGTGTCACAAAGATGTCACAAGCTAATTCTATATGATATAAAGAATTAGATATCAATGTGACACCTGTGACACCTGTGACACCCTTTTGACAGGACACAGTTACTAGACTTGTAACTGCGCCCTGTTTTCTCTATTATTGGTGTCACAGGTGTCACAAGAGGTTTAAATCTATACGCTATATAGAATTAGGTTGTGACATTCTCTTGACACCTGTGACAGACCCCTCTGTAAGTCTATATATTATATAGAATTAAAATGTGACACCGAAAATCTTCTATTATAGGTCGATATCCTAATTCATCGTCGAACAGATGTTCGACGATCGAGGTGTATAACATGTTATATGATATATGATATATTAAGTATAGGTTTTGCAGAGTTCACCCTTCTATGATATATAATTAAGATAATGACATGCGTAATACACTGTTACGAAAGCTACAGGCTGTAGATGCCGCGATTGACAGGAGGATTATAGATGGCGACTCTATAACCGCAATCATAGTGTGCGTTGACGAGAAGCACCAGCTGGAAGCGAAGCTTGAGGCTCGTCGCGAGCGCATTCGGGCGAACGTGGCGCGGCACCGGGGGCGTGACCCGACTGACGTTGACGAGAAGCGCTCTGCGGCGCAGCGCGAGCGGCGTGAGCGAGAGCGGGAGGAGGCGGCTGCCCTGAAAGAAGCAATCGCGCGCGGAGAAGTAGATGAGGACGAGGGCAAGGACGAAGTTGACGACGACGCCAACGATGATGACGACGACGATGAGTAACACGTACGCAGAGAAGCTCGAGCTCGTGTACCAGTGCTACTCGAAGGTGTTAGACCTTGACGTTGCGTTCACGCTCGTGCCCTTGAGCGACAAGGAGCGCAAGCAGCTTGAGGCGGACCCTGAGCTGCAAGCGCTCGTGCAGGTGTGCGACGCGCGCTTGAAGGAGGACCTGATAACGAGGCTGCGCGCCGTCGCTGAGTACGGCACGAACGA
>CAYGVP010000105.1:0-5495 GCA_964353385.1 uncultured Dehalococcoidaceae bacterium | reverse complement strand
TCGGATTCGTTTCAATGAGACCTGCACCAGCTGTGCAGGTCTTTTGTTATATACCTATTTTAGAACATGGTGAATGGGTTGATTTTTTGATTGATACGGGTTCTTCTGACACTTGTCTTAATGGTATCTACGCATTAGATTTACAGCAAAATATGCGTGATGAGACACTTGAAGATTCTTTGGGTGTTGGGGGTGGATGTAAATATTTTCATGAGCGAGCAGTGTTGATATTTCAGGATGAAACAGGCGAGCCATTTTCTTGTCAGGTACTTCCCATGGGGATTCAACAAATACTTCCAGAACACCTTCAAATCCCTGATTTTCTAGATTGTCCTTCACTTCTTGGTCGTGACGTAATTGAAAAATGTCTTTTTAATATGGAAATAAGCAAAAAGATGGTTGAACTGGTATTTTCTGATAAGCTAAAATAGCTGAAGTGTTTCAATAATTACTCAAATATTGTCGCTTATTCTGGAATACAGGTTTTAATTTGGGAAAAGGGGAGGGGTGGGTAAAATCCTTCTCCTATCTCCCTTTTACAAAGGGAGACGACAGTACTATTAAAAACGGGGTGTTTAAGAGGGGTTCATCCTGAAGGTTCACCCTGAAGGGCGTGAGCCCCTCTTTCTTATTTAATTCCCCCTTCCCGCCGGGAAGGGGTTCACCCTGAAGACTCACCCTGAAGGGGACAAAGGGGGCAGGGGTGAGGTAAATGATAACCCCCTTTTTATTTAAGCGGTCTTAAGTTCCGAGGTGCAGTGAGGGCAGCGGGTTGTCAAATGCCTTTTTAGTTGTACGTAGACGTATAGTTATCATACAATAGTCGTATAGAGTAACGGATAAGGAGAAGGAAATGGGCAAAAACTTATTAATAATTATGGTTATGATATTAATTCCTATAATGACTTTGGCGGCTTGCGGCGGAGGGGGAACGACGACCACAGCGGCGGGGCAGACGACCGCAACGCCGACAGCAACAAAGACGCAGACGACTACGCCGCCACCGGCAGTGACGCAAACACCAACAACGACGCCGCCGACAACCACGGTAACGCAATCAACATCTACGGCGACAGTGACAATAACGCCGACAACACCGCCGCCGACAACCACGGCTACAGTAACGCAGACGCCTACGCCCACGCCTACACCCACACCTACACCTACACCTACGCCAGTCGTGTTTACATTAACGTCATCGGCGTTTGGACATGGGCAGCCGATGCCGGCGAAATATAGCTATTACGGCGGGAATAAATCGCCGCCGCTTAGTTGGAGCGGGGTGCCGGAAGGAACAAAGTCTTTCGCGCTGATAATGGAAGACCCGGACGGTGGTTACTGGACTCACTGGGTGATTTTTAATATACCGGCTACTGTGTTCGCGCTGGTGGAGAACCAGCCGTACACGGCGACGATAAGCGGTATCGGCACACAGGGGGTGAACGACTTTGGGACGATGGGATACGGGGGACCATCGCCGCCGTCAGGGGTACACCATTATTATTTCCGGCTGTATGCGCTGGATACGACGCTGAACTTAGTGCCTGGCTCGTTAAAGTATCAATTGATTAACGCGATGAGCGGGCACATTCTGGGGACGGCAGAGTACATGGGGACATACAGCGCATAGCGAACTAAAAGATTAATTATCAAAAATAATAAACCCCCTCTCCTTAACCCAGATTGGGGAAAAGGGGAGGGGTGGGTAAAATCCTTCTCCTATCTCCCTTTTACAAAGGGAGACGACAGTACTATTAAAAACGGGGGTGTTTAAGAGGGGTTCATCCTGAAGTTTCACCCTGAAGGGCGTGAGCCCCTCTTTCTTATATAATTCCCCCTCTCCAAACAGAAGAATAAGGGGTTTGCTAATTGCTCCGTTTGGAGAGGGGGCAAAGGGGTGAGGTGAAATACCAATCCCCACTCCGAAATTCATCGATACTCTCTTGCGGAGACCAAGTTATATTGACTAATAGTAGAAAGCGGTGCGGCGGCCTACCCAGAGGCCGAGGAGGAATAGGACCAATCCGCCGAGGCCGATAGTCAAATAAAGCGGCCAGCCGATAAACTCGAAGGGTTTTATCATCGTAAATTCGCCGGCTCCGGTCCAGCTACTTGCATTAAAGGCGGCATCGACGGCACATTCTCTCCAGTAGTAGGTTATTTCGCTGGCAAGTTTCAGTTGTTCAGCTTCAGTGAGTGTATATTGAGAACCGGTGATGTTAGTTGTATTGATAAGGATAGAATCCGCATTAAAAGTGTTGGTAGTGGCGATTTGCAGATTATAGGTAACCGGCTTGCTGGCATCATCCACGTCACTCCAATCGAAGGAGGCGGGCGACGAGATAGCTTCTCCCATAGCGGGCGATAGCGGCAGCGGTGTACCGGGAGCTGTCGATTCCAATGTATATATCTTGCTGCCGATATGGGTGCCGTCAGTGGCGACGATGGTATGGACGCCGTGCTGGCTGGAGGGCACCGCGAATGGGGGAGCGACAAAGAAGCCGGAGGCGTCAGCGGTGGCGGTGGCAACTATTTTATCATCAAACCTAACGGTTACGGTGCTGTTTGGCGTAAAGCCGCCGCCGCCGACACTGATGCTGGATCCAACGGTATCACCGCTCTGGCTAAAGCTGATGGGAACGGTAGCGGTTGGAGTAGGGGGTGTGGTGGTAGGGGGAGTGGTGGTTGGTGGGGTGGTGGTAGGGGGAGTGGTGGTTGGCGGGGTAGTGGTAGGGGGAGTGGTGGTGGGAGTTGAGGTGACGATAAAGTTTTCACTATCCGTACCGGCGGCAGCGGTAGCAGTAATAGTATGGGTGCCGATAGTAGCTGTTAGTGGGATAGTGATAATTGAATAAAAGGTACCGCTTGCGCTTGTGGTGGAATCACCTGTTGGTATGAGGGCAGTGTTAGTGGTATTAATATCAAATTTAAAGACGAGCGCAGTACTGGCAGGGAAGCCAGTGCCGGTAACCGTTACTGTGCTCCCGGCAGCACCTTGAGCGACGGACAAAGCAATAGTGGCGCTGGCGGTTACGACAAAATTACGGGAAGTGGTAACGGTGCCGGCAGTAACGTTAACGGTATGGGTACCAACCGTAGCAGTGGATGGGATTGTGATGTAGCTTAGAAAGAGGCCAGTGCTTAATGTGGAAGTATGACCGGACGTGGGTGTAATGGTGGTGGTATCGAATTTAAAGACGAGGGCGGTACTGGCCGGGAAATTAGCACCGGTGACTAATACACTGGTGCCGGCGGGGCCTGAATCGGGGGAGAGGGGGTCAAGGGTGGGGGCGGTAACGGTAAGAGTTGCTGCGGTACGTATGTTAGTGCCGGCTAAACCTGACGTGTCAACCGAAGTGTAAACATAGTAGGTGCCTGACGTTACATTTTGGGTGATGGAACCATCCAGCAGTGAAACCGGTATGGGGAAGGTTATAGTGAAATTACCGGCGGATGTTTCGCCGGTGACGGGAATCTCCGCTCCTCCAACCCGTTTATAAGTAGTCATTGATGTGAGTAGACCCGTTATAGGAGTAATATTATTCGGGGAGAGAAAAACATTAGCATAGCGTTCTTGTGCTAAGGGGGTAAATGAGCAATAAACGGTAATATTGCCACCAACCATGCCTGAAGTAGGGGATATGGACATTGAGTCAGCAGCGTACGCTGGTAATACCGGCACAACCATTAGCAAAAGAGAAAGAATGATGGCTATGCCTAATATTCTAATAATTGCATTTCGTTTCATAATGACCTCCCCATATATATAACGTAATATTAAAGTTAATGATAGGCAGTATTTCGGCCGGCGCGAAAAGCGAGCAGGACGGCGATGAAAAATCCAATAATAATCAGAAGACAGGTTGCCCACCCGGGGAAGCCGGAAGGGCTAAGGAAGTAGAAAGAACCAACGGTCGACCAATCGCCGGCGTTGCGGGCGTTGTCAATAGCCTTTACCCTCCAGAAGTAGGTTGCGTTATTATCCAGTTTCAAGTCCTCTTCTTCGGCGGCCAGATATTCAGTAGCAGAAAGGCCGGTTTTATCAAGGAGAGCAGAGGCGAAATCAGGGGTAGTGTCTATTTGCAGGCGATAGGTTACCGGCGGGGAGAGGCTGGCGGCCGGTTGCCAGCTGAAGTGAATGGGCAATTTAACTTCTGCATCGACACTGGGTAAGAGTAAAGCGGGTGTTGCAGGCACGCTGAGATAAAAAACCCAGGGATTAGAATATTCGCTTTTATTGCCGGCGCCATCGACGGCTTTCACTCTCCAGAAATAAGGGGCGTTTTTAAATTCCACCGATAGTATTTCACTTTCGGTGAGGGTGTACTGTGAAGCATCGATGCCTGTTTTATAGAAAATTATGGACGCAAAATTAATGTCGGAGGCGATTTCCAGGTTGTAAGTCACCGGCACGCTGGCATCGATGACATCCTGCCAATCGAAAAAGGCTTCGGCTTTAGTAATGCTTTCGTTTTTAGGCAGGAGCAGAACCGGCAAGGGAGGGGGTTCTTTCTCTAGGGAAAAGGTATAATTTTTGGTATTTTTGCCGTCGCTGACGGTGATGATGTGGCTGCCGCCGCCGGGGGGCACGGTAAAGGTGGCGGTAAAATCGCCGTTATTATCGGCTACGGCGAGAGCGATGGGGATATCATCATAGTAAACGGTAATAGTATGGCCGGGTATGAAGCCGCTGCCGTTTACGGTAAGCTCGCTGCCGGTAGCGCCGATGGTCTCGCTCAAGTTGGCCCCGGCGGTAACGGTGAACTGAACCGTATCGGCATTGCCGTAGCTATCCTGCGCCCTGACGTTATAGGACATCGGCTTGACCGGCGGGACGTTAAAATCGATATCAAAGCTGCCGAGGTCGTCAGTCTGCGCGACGGTCACGCCGATGGAGCCGAAGACGATAGTAATCGGGCTGCGGATAGCAAAACCGGCGCCGCTGGCATTAACCAAATCTCCGGCGCCGGCTGAATCCAGGCTTAACTTTAATTCGGGCAGGACCTTGAATTGAATCTCCGCGCGGTTGCCATATTCGTTAGACGCGATGATATTATGAAAGCCGGCAGGACTGGCGGGAATGACAAACTGGTGAGAGAATTGGCCGGTAGCCGAAGCCGTTTTAATGCCAATCTGGTCCTGCGATATATTCATATAATACAGTACTACAGGCTTGCCTACATAAAAGCCGTTGCCGGCGATATTTACTGAAGCGCCGACATTGCCTTCGTGAGTATCAAGGGTCAGGACGGTTGGGTCAACGGTGAAATAATTTTTTGCCAGCATCGAGCTTGAAGTGGTCTCGCTCCTTACTTCAATCCAGTGCTGACCGGCGGCAGCGTTGGCGGGGATGGTGAAATCGACGGAGAAAGCGCCGTTATCCGGCACCGCAAGCGGGCTGTTGGGAATTTCAGAAGTATCAAAAAATATATGAATATTATCCCCTTTATAAGAATCGAAAATGGCGCCGCTGATGGTAATGGTAGTGCCGACTG
>CAYGVP010000104.1:0-5503 GCA_964353385.1 uncultured Dehalococcoidaceae bacterium | reverse complement strand
ACCAACACGCTTGAGGGGGTAAAGGACGCGGTCGGGGTGGTACATATACTGCGGTATCGCCAGACCTTTAGCGCACAGTCTGCCCTGGTTGAATGGGTGATTTTTATCGCCCTCGACGCGGGTAACTTTGCCGTCTTTTACATATATTTCGCAGCCGCAGCCGCCGTGCGAGCCGCAACCGGCCGACCATAAAGTCGAAATCACTTTCTGTTCTTCGCCTTTAGCCATATGCGTAGCTCCTTCTGATATTTAGCGCTTGAAATTGTTAGAATAGTGCTATCTTATTGTAGTCGTATTACGCATTGCGCGTCAAATTAACAAAGAGGAAGAGAGTCATGGTCCGGTATTGTTTTATTGCCGGTTACCCTTTCGTTTATTTGTCTTTTTTGCTATGATTAAGACTGCATGAGCGGCGGGAGTGATTTCCCAAGAATATCTCAGGTAATTCCTCGGCAGATAAAACAAATTTCCGGAAAAAAGAGTTGAATATATCCATAATGGAATGATGGAAAGGGGCTCCATCCCATGAAAAAGATAAAGAATGTGGCCGTAATCGGCGCAGGGGCGATGGGAGCGCAGATAGCTGCCCTGGCTGCCGAGGCCGGATATAACGTAAAAATACGCGATGTCGAGGAGAGGTTTCTGGAAAGAGGCCGCCAGACCATTAGCGAAATATATGATAAGAGAATCAGTCGCGGCAGACTGACCGAGCAGGCTAAAAAAGACTACATGAGCAGGCTGACCTTCCTTGTCGACCTTAAAGAAACCGTGAAAGATGCGGATTTCATCATCGAAGCCGTGCCGGAAATAATGGACCTGAAAAAGAGCGTCTTAAAAGAGATTACCGCGTCATGCCCTCCGGACACTGTCTTTGCTACCAATACCTCATCATTAAGCATTGCGGAAATATCCACTGCTGCTAAGCGACCGGAACTCGTCGTCGGCACGCACTATTTTAACCCGCCCAGCCGTATGACCTTGCTGGAAATCGTCAAAGGTGAGAAAACAGGCCAGGAAGCTGTTGAAATAGCCGAACAGGTAGCTGTTACCATGAAGCGGGATGTAGTCCGTGTAAAAGACGTGCCGGGATTTGTCGCCAATCGGATATTTTACAGCATGTCTAACGAGGCTGACTGGGCGCTGGCGCAAGGCGAAGCTAAAAGCGCTTTTGAAGTAGACTCGGCGATTAAATATAAACTTGGCTTGCCCATGGGTATACTGGAACTCCAGGATACACTGGCCGGCGGCTCCATCGATACGGAGTTCCACGTTTTGGAATATTTCGCGGAGACGATGGGCCGGAGCTACGGCCCGGGCCCGATACTGACCAGGCTATTTAAAGAAAAGAATTACGGTAAAAAGACGGGCAAAGGCTATTACGACTGGTCGGGCGGCAAGACCAATGAAATACCGATGAACGCCGGGGCAAACTTCGACCCGATAAGAGTGCTGGCAACAGCCGTCAATGAAGCCGCCAAGCTGATTGAAATAAATGCCACTACCAGAGAGGAAATAGATGCCGCTGTACTGCTGGGATTGAATTATCCTCGGGGCATCCTCCGCATGGCGGATAGCATCGGCCTGGAAAAAATTGTCAATGAACTTCACCGGTTGTATGAAAAATATCATAAAGAAGATAGATATAAAGCGTCTTCGGTGCTGACAAAGCTGGTGAAACAAAAGAAGCTGGGGAGGAAAACCGGAGAGGGCTTTTATACCTACGGCCCGGGGGAATATGAATTCGTTAAGCTGGATATCAACAGGGAAAAGAAGGTAGCCAGGCTATTACTGAACCGGCCTTACCGGGATAATGCTTTAAATGCCGATTTCTTGGCGGAGATAAAAAAGGCGCTGGATGAACTGGAGAAAAATACTGATGTGCGATGCGTCGTCATTACCGGCGTCGGGGCGCATTTCTCAAGCGGGGCCGATTTCGTTGCTTTTGCTTCTGGGAAAATAGATACTTCGTTCAACTTCAATGAAGCCACGCATGAGATATTTACTAAGATTGAAACTTACAGCAAACCGGTCATTGCGGCCATCAACGGCCCGGCAACGGGGGCTGGACTGGAACTGGCTTTAGCCTGCGATATCCGGATTATGAATAAAACCGCCACAGTACGTCTGCCCGAGCTGACTTTAGCGATTGTACCGGGGGCAGGTGCGACGCAGTGTCTTGGTCGACTGATTGGTTGGGCGCGTGCCAGAGAGATGATATTGCTGTCCGACTCTGTTAATGCCGATAAAGCACTGGCGTGGGGGCTGGTGAATTTCGTCGCTGAACCGAAAGATTTTGAAAAACTGGTGGATGATATTGCCGTAAGGTTGGCTGGCGGCCCGCGTTTAACGCAAAAACTGGTCAAGGGTTTGCTTTACTGCGGCGCCCGGGCTGACTGGGGGACGACCTTATATCCCGAGGCGGCTAAATCGGACAGTGTCGCCCTGACGAAGGATTTGAACGAGGGGATTACTGCCATGAACTATCGGCGTCCGCCCAGGTTTACTGGCAAATAAAGAAATAACGTCATCTAAAAGATATCCTGCTGGCTTAAATGTGATAATAGTTACATTACCAGGATATTCCGTATGATAGACTAAAATAAAGACATTATGAGTTATACTGTAATTGAAAATAGCTTGAATGAGCTGAATGCTTACCGGTCTGATTCCAGGCAAACGCTTAAATGGACTTCACCATTCGTACTGCCGGAATGGATGCAGACGTGGTGGGAGACATTCGGGGCAGGAGCTAAGCCGTTTATACTTTCAATCAAGGATAGCGATAAAGTAATCGGCATCGCGCCGCTGATGATTAAAGACGATACCGGTTATCTCATCGGCAGTACTGATGTCTGCGACTATCTGGATTTTATCATCAACCCCGGCATGGAAGATGTTTTCTTTAATATATTGTTGGATTACTTGAAGAAAAACCATATTAAAGGCCTCGACCTGAAGCACGTAAGACCGGATTCAACGGTAATTACCAGCCTGGTACCGCTGGCGAAAAGCCGGAAATACCAGGTTGAAAATAGTGAAGAAGCGGTATCTTTTGAAATGGATTTACCTTCGTCCTTCGATGAATATCTCCAAACGCTATCCACCAAGCAGCGCCACGAGGTAAGGCGAAAATTGAGGAGACTGACGGAGGAAGGCAAAATAGAATACCGTTTTATCGAAAAAGGCGGCGAGTTGCCAGCCGCTATGGATACTTTTTTCAGGATGTTTACGGAGAGCCGTCAGGATAAAGCCGTCTTCATGACAGAGCAAATGAAATCATATTTCAGATTGCTGGTAGATACCATGAAAGAAATCGGCATATTAAAACTAGGCATCCTTGAACTGGACGGCAAGCCGGTAGCGGAAATAATGTGCTTTGACTATAACGACTGCATGTATTTATATAATAGCGGCTACGACCCCCAATATGTTTCCTTGAGCGTGGGACTTTTAAGTAAAGCACTGGCGGTTAAAGATAGCATTGAAAAAGGCAAAAAGAGATTCGATTTTCTTAAAGGCGCCGAGACTTATAAAGAGCATTTGGGGGGTAAAGAGGTACCGCTGTATCGCTGCCAGATACACATATAGTATAATTTGAATGGAAGAATAATGACTGATAATAAATTAAAGATTGCCTTCATCAGCGCTCATAGCTGCCCAGTGGGAGACCTCGGAGCCAGGGACACCGGAGGCATGAGTGTCTATATACGCGAGCTCGCCCGCGAACTCGGGAAAGAGGGTCATACCATCGATATCTACACGCGCGTGCATGACCCTGCCGACCCGCGCATTGAAGACCTGTCCAAAGGGGTAAGGCTCATTCATCTCAAGGCCGGGAAAGAAGCCAAGATAAATAAAGTGGACATTTACTTTTCCCTCCCGGAATTTACTATAAACCTGGAGAATTTCTTGAAGAATAACAGCCTTGAATACGATATAGTGTTCAGTCATTACTGGATATCGGCTCTGGTAGGGAAACACCTCCGGCAGACATGGCAAACACCGTATATCAATATGTACCATACCCTCGGAGCGGTGAAAAACGCCATCGGCATCGGCGAAAGGGAACCAGCCCTGCGCATTGTCTCGGAAAGAGAAACGGTGAAGGATTGCCAGCGGATTATCGTAGCCACGGAGAAAGAAAAACAGGCACTTGTAAGTTTTTATGGAGCCTTGCCGGAAAAGGTCGGCATCGTGCCCTGCGGCGTCAACATGGAAATGTTTCAGCCGGTGGATAAGAAATCCGCCAGGCAGAGACTCGGCTTAACGGAAGAAAAAATCGTGCTTTTCGTCGGCAGGATTGACCCTTTAAAAGGCATCGATAAGTTGATACGCTCAATATCATTAATGAAAAATCTTGGTAAAGTCAGACTGGTGGTAGTAGGCGGAGATGAGAATAGCAAGCCTGAACTGGAAAAACTTGTGAAACTTGCCTATGAGCTTAATGTTGAGGACTCTGTAGATTTCAGGGGGCTGGTAAAGCAGGAACAACTGCCGTATTTCTATAGCGCCGCCGATGTATGTGTCGTGCCTTCCTATTATGAAAGCTTCGGGCTGGTACCGCTGGAATCGCTTTCCTGTGGTACGCCGGTGGTAGCCACAGATGTCGGTGACCTTAAGGATATTATCAGGCACGGCGAGACAGGATATATTTTAGCGGACAACTCTCCCGAAGAGCTATCCACAGGAATCTCTTCGCTGTTGTCTTCAACATCAAAAGATATGGAATCAGTCTTATCTATCCGAGCGTCCATAAGCAAATGGGACTGGGCAAATATCGCTAAGAGTATTATCGGAGAAATGAAGCTGGCGCTGGAAAGTCGGCTCGCCACGGTGCTTTAATCGGCTAATATATAGTTCTAAAACCGAGGGTTATTTCACCGCACTCGGACGACTGCGAATTAGGTATTGCCGGTACTAGGCTATTATAAGTATAACACGACTGACAATGAGAGTAAGACTGGCACGGTTGATATCAAACACGCTTAATCCTTTTGTAATAAGCGTTGCCGTCATCATATTGCTTGCATTTCATGAGACCTCCAATATAATGGACGCCCTGAAATGGGCTTCTATCTCTCTGGCAATAAGCGTACTGCCGGTATTTATTGCCGTGACCTTTCTGGTGCAGAGTAAAAAGCTGGACGGTTTTTTCAACAACCTGCGCGAACAACGAAGTATTGCCTATCTGCTTGCCTGCGCTTTGGGGGCTGTCAGCTGCGGATTACTATGGTACTTAAAGGCGCCGGAATTACTGGCAGTTACATTTATCGCAGGCCTTTTATCAATAATTGTGTTTGCAGTGATAAATCACTTCTGGAAGGTTAGTCTTCACACAGCTTTTATAGCAGCATCATTGACGATAGTGATAATAATTTATAGAGTTGCGGCAGTATGGGTTTTAGTATTTTTACCGCTAGTTGCCTGGGCTAGAATCGATTCGAAACAGCACTCGATAATGCAGGTGGTTATCGGGGGCGCATTGGCGGCAGCCATAGTAGTT
>CAYGVP010000103.1:336-5526 GCA_964353385.1 uncultured Dehalococcoidaceae bacterium | reverse complement strand
TTCCGCGGGCTTACCGCGGATATTGCCGGACTTGTCCATGGCCATGGCGCCGTCAGGTTCATGGTCCGGAGTAATCAGGTAATCATTCAGGTAATTGTAGCCCCAGGAGAACAGTCCCATAACCTCGCCGTTGCCAACCGGGCGTTCGTTAATGACCTCGAAGAACGCCTCGTAGATATCGGCCTGCTGCCAGACGTTCATCACATGCTTGTCCGCCTCGTGGTTGACCACGAGGAGCGGTTCGATGTAAGTATCAAAGCTTGTGCCGCCGTCTACTGATGGTGTCCGCAACATGATAAAAAGCGGGCATTGCCATGATATGTAACGGTCCAGGAAATCGCTAACCGCTGTCTTGAGTTCCTGCAAAGACGGATTAAAGTTAGCATGGATTGATTGGATATTTAACCCGATGGCATCGAACAGTGCCGTGAATCCGGGTGGATAGTCGTTATCTTCGTAATAGTCACGAAGCGGATCGGCCCCGCCGAAGTAAACAAGCTTCCCGTGATAAACATCCCGTATGGCTGTTATCAGTTTTTCCCAGCGGGCCAGGCAGTCTGGGGCGCCGCCGCTGAACTTGGATGCCCCGCTGGCATAGCCCATGTCGTGTCCGAGGCAGATATATTCGATACCCAGCCTTTCCGCCATTGAAGCAGATTCCACGGCATACTTTTCATACTCGGAGAACCAATCGTTCCAGAAAGAGTTGGAAGGCGCGCTGGAACTATATACGATATCCCAATACATTGGTGCGCCGCCATCAATTATACCGAGCCACAGCATGAACTCAAGTCCCTTGCTGTGGGCATCATTCACCAATATCGAATACTCCGTATCGTTCATCATGCGCCAGTAATCGCCATTATTGTGTGTAGTGCCCATGACGACGTGTGTTTCATCCACTTCTTTGACGAACACCGGATCGGATACCGTAGTAAGCGTGCCGCCGGCTTGCTCGCTAATGCTGGTGTAAGTGGGCTGGAACAGGCCGCGCTTATAGTAATAGTCGATGAGCCAGCCGCCGGCATCCCAGGTGATAATGCCGTTCACGAATCCGGGCCGCGGATTGATGACAGACGGTTCCTGGTAGAAGCCGATATTAAAAATATAGCTCTCACCGGATATGAAATCCCAGCTTACTGTAGTGGGAATATACCCGTCTTTTTCCACGGTAATGGTGTGATACCCCGGTGTGACCCCGGGAAATGCATATTTGCCGGAAGCATTAGAGGCGGTTGATTCCGGGGAAATGCTTACTACAGCCCCTTCCAGTGCCTGTTCTGCAGGCGCAGCATTAACGGGATAACTGATATCCGGGTTACGGTAATAGACCATTCCGGAAACATGGGCCGGCGGCTGTGGCTCTTCAGTCACAGCAGGCGTCGTGGTCTCTGCCGGAACACTGGTTGTAGAAGTAGTATCGTTAGGTGTAGTTGTCTCCGGCGGGGTCGTTGTTGATGAGGTGGTCTCCGGTATCGTTTTTGCCGGTATCGTTGTTGCCGGTGTAGTTGTTGCCGATCCCCCGGAGGCACAACCTGCCGAAAGCAGTATCAGTAGTACAAGTGTAAGTGCAATAAATCGTTTTACCATGGTAGACATCCTTTCATATTGCGCGTCACGCGCTTTTTGACTGGAGATGTAGATTTACCCCAGCCCCACCGCCTTTTGCACTTTAGCTAATGTCTTTTGTGCCATGGGGCGGGCTTTAGCGGTGCCTTCGGTAAGGATGTTATCAATAGTAGCAGGGTCTGCCGTTAGTTTACGATAGCGTTCCTGCAAAGGGCGCAGCCCTTCGATGACCACCTCGGCTAGAGCTTTCTTAAAGTCGCTGTAGCCTTTGCCTTCAAATTTTGCTTCGATATCCTGTTTTTTCTCTCCGGTGAAGGTCTGGTAGATAGTCAGCAGGTTATAGATGCCCGGGCGGCTCTCGTCGAAGCGGATTTCCTTTAAGGAGTCGGTGGTCGCCCGCATGAATTTAGCGCGGATAACTTCCGGCGGGTCGAGCAGGGCGATAGCGTGGTTTGGGGCTTCCTCGCTCTTGCTCATCTTCTTGGTGGGGTCGTCCAGTCCCATAATGCGCGCGCCGACCTCTGCAATCAGCGGCTCCGGCAGGGTAAATACCTCGCCGTAGATATTGTTAAAGCGCTGCGCGGCATCGCGGGCAAGCTCCACATGCTGTTTCTGGTCGTCGCCCACCGGCACCACGTCCGTATCGTAAAGGAGGATATCCGCCGCCATCAGCGCCGGGTAGTC
This sequence comes from uncultured Dehalococcoidaceae bacterium, assembly GCA_964353385.1. Taxonomy (GTDB): domain Bacteria; phylum Chloroflexota; class Dehalococcoidia; order Dehalococcoidales; family RBG-16-60-22; genus RBG-13-51-18. The sequence goes on along the minus strand of CAYGVP010000103.1, from coordinate 3,273 downwards.
GAAAAGCCCCACGCTCACCTGTTCCTTCTGCTTGCCGGACTTTTCTTTGAACTGGGTCATGCGCTGCATCCAGCCCATCGGGATAAAGCAATTGAGAATCCAGGCAAGCTCGCTGTGCTCGTGGACGTGCGACTGTATTAAAACTATTGATTTTTTGGGGTCGATGCCGGCCGCCAGGAGCAGGCCGGTCACCTCGCGGATTTTAGCCTTCAATTCCTTCGGGTCCTGCTGGACGGTGATGGCATGCAGGTCGACGATGCAGAAGATGCTATCGTATTTATCCTGGTCGGCTGCCCAGCGCTTGGTGGCTCCCAGGTAGTTGCCGATGTGGATGTTGCCCGTCGGCTGGATGCCGGAAAAGACGCGCTTTTTCATGGAGACCTCCTGACAGGGAGATTTTAACATAAATACGAAAGGAGGGACAAGACGAGTAGGAATACGCGGAGATGGGGAGGCAGTATAAGGGGGAGGAAATGTAGAATAAAAAGTATCTTCTAGGTTATTATCGTAAGTTTCCCACAAACAAAGCGATTGATACTTACCTTAGATTCTGCTGCTTGTATAGCGATCAACCTATGTATATCTGGCGTTGTGCGTACTGTAAATATACCTGAATAATGTCTGGATGCAATTGGTTCAGGAATTGGTTCTTCATTCGATTTCATATCTTTTATAGCTTCCGCTACTATATTTCTTATACCTTGTAATGCTTCATCCTGAGTCTTCGCAAGCCAGCTTAGACTAGGGAACTCTGCAACCAGACCTACATACTCTCCGTCTTCTTCAGACCAGGTCACTCTATAGGTATAACGGTCATTTTTTACAACTGTTTTTGTTACCATTTTTATGATCCCTCTAGTTTCTTTATAGCTTTTATCACTTGTCTAACTTGATAGGCTTTTGCTTTTCCATTATCTTCTTGTATGTTTATCCTTGGGTCGCTCGGCCAGGGTGTTTTGTAAATATGATGGCTGCCACTTATTCTAGCGTCTCCAAAATAATGTTTGCATATTCTACAAAGGTCACCGAACCTCACATTTTGAGGATTCTTTTCACATTGTTGGATTAAGTCTTTTATAAGAGTCTCCTTATTAGATGGTATCACTAGTAGTACCAGTATTGTCAATAATACTAACCTCGATTTTCATAAATTTTTCATAAAATTTTAAACCTATAGCCTTAACAAACAAAGGAAAAGTAAAAATCAGAAAGCTTATTTGAAGGTGAATTTAGAAAAAAGTCAATTCAATCTATGCACGATGAAAGAACAACCTACATCTTGTCCGGGGCGGTCATGCCCATGAGGTTTAAAGTCCTCCCGAGGACGAGCTTGGCGGCTTTGACCAGCTTTAAACGCGCCGCGGTCATGGCTTTATCCTCGGAAAGAACGCGGCAGTCCTTGTAAAAAGCGTGGAAAACGGTGGCTAAGTCCTGCGCGTAATAGGTGAGGTGGTGGGGCTCTAAAGTTGAAGCTATCGTTTCCACCATCTCCGGCAGGAGCAGCATTTTACGAATCAATGTCAATTCCGGAGTGGTGGTCAGTAAAGCAGTATCGCCGCCATCATCCGTCGCTCCTTTTTCCTGCGCTACTCTTAAGATACTGGCGATACGCGCGTGGGCGTACTGGACGTAATAGACGGGGTTCTCCGCGCTTTGCTTTTTCGCCAACTCCAGGTCGAAGTCCATCTGGCTATCCGCCGTGCGGGATAAAAAGATAAAGCGGCAGGCATCAACGCCCGCTTCTTCCATCAGCTCCCTTAAAGTCACCATGTCGCCGCTGCGCTTGGAAATTTTAACGATTTCGCCGCCGCGTCGCAGCGTGACCATCTGGTTAATGATTATTACCAGTCGCGCCGGGTCGACGCCTAAAGCGCTGACGACAGCTTTCATACGGGAAACGTGCCCTATGTGGTCGGCACCCCAGATATTGATAACCTTATCGAACTTGCGTTCGAGGAACTTATTATAATGATAGGCAATATCTGCCGCGAAGTAGGTGGGCGAGCCGTTGCCGCGTATGACGACGTTATCCTTGTCTTCGCCGAGGGCGGTGGAGACGAACCACGTCGCGCCTTCCTTTTCCGCGATATAGCCCTTCTCGCGTAAAAGCTTCATTACCTTATCGAACTGGCCGTTCTCGTAAAGAGACTTCTCGCTATACCAGACATCGTATTCAACACGGAGGTTTTCCAGGTCCTCACGGGTGCCGGCGAGGATTTTCGCCAGTCCTGTTTTTCCAAGTTCCTCAAACCCATCTGTTTGCGGCATCTTTAAAAAGCAGTCGCCTTTTTCCCGGACTATCTCGGCGGCGAGGTCGACCAGGTAGCCGCCCATATAGCCTGCCTCGGGCATTGCCGCGTCTTTGCCGAGCGCCTGCCGATAGCGCGCCCACAGCGATTGGCGGAAAGCATCCATCTGGCTGCCGGCGTCGTTAAAATAATATTCCTTGGTAACGTCAAATCCGCCGGCGGTCATTACATTGCATAAAGTGCTGCCCAGGACAGCCCCTCTCCCATGCCCCACGTGCAGCGGTCCGGTGGGGTTAACGCTAACGAACTCAATCTGTATTTTTTTACCCTTGCCCAGTGAGACATTTCCGTAAGCCTTACCACTATTTAAGACAGCGTCCACCTGTTTGGCAAGCCACGCTTTTTTCAGGGTAAAATTGATGAACCCCGGCGGGGCGATATCCACCTTTTCAATATCCGGGGATGGGGTGATAAAACCGACCACTGTCTTGGCGATGTCCAGTGGTTTCATCCGGGCTTCCCTCGCCAGTTTTAAAGGGACGCTGGAAGAATAATCCCCGTGCTCTGGATTCTGCGGATGCTCGATGACTATTTCCGGCGGGGTAAAGGCGGGGAGTTTACCGGCTTTCTGTGCCTTTTTTAAAGCCTTGGTGAGTAATTCGGCTATCTTTTGTTTGAGCATTGAAAA
>CAYGVP010000103.1:0-326 GCA_964353385.1 uncultured Dehalococcoidaceae bacterium | reverse complement strand
AGTAAAATTACGAGAAAATTATAACACAACGTGGGGGCAAGGGGTATAGATTGTTTATAAAATCTTTTTCTAAAACCCCCTTAAAAGTTGTTGACAAACCTTTACCCCTGTGCTATCCTTATACTTGCGTATGGTGAAGGCAGAGACATAGTAAGTTAAAACTGGTGGTTAATTGCCAGACAGAATAGGGTCTGGTGGGCAAAAACCGCCAGACCTTTTCTTTTGCCTTCTGCACTTTAAAAACTGAATATTGTAGTTGAGTGTCAATTATAAGGTCTAATATCAAACCTGAAGCAGGTCAAGCGCAAAGGGCATACGGTGGATGC
>CAYGVP010000102.1:0-5662 GCA_964353385.1 uncultured Dehalococcoidaceae bacterium | reverse complement strand
CAGCGGCAAATCAACGCCCAGCGAATCGAACAGCTTTGATAAAGCCGGCACCGCTACCATAGCTACTATGATAATAACGACGAGCGACATTAAACCCAGTAACGCGGGGTATGTCAGCATGCGCTTGACATGTCCGCTCAAGCTGGTTTCTCTTTCTATATAGCCGGCTACCATCCTTAAGCCGCGCATCAGGTCGCCGGATTTTTCACCGACTCTAATTACCTGGCAATAATTATTTGATATGAGCTTGGGATATTGGCCCAGCGCCAGAGAAAACGGAATGCCGCTGGATACATCCTTCCCGAGCTTGGCGACAACTTCTTTTAAAGCCGGGTTGTGCGTTTGCTCCGCCAGAATCCACAATGCCTGTACAAAAGGCATTTGAGAATCTAAGAGCGTGGCTAGCTGCAGGAGAAAATCTGCGAACTCCGTCTTTTTAATATTGGAGGAGCGAGGAAGCAGACTCTTGATAGAAACGGAAAACGATGGGGGCGTTTTCTTGAGCGTTAAAATCTGATGATATCCGGCCCCACGGAGTCGTTCCTCGGCTACGCCTTCATTCGGAGCATCAATAGTGCCCTGGACGACCTCTTTATCAAGAGTGTAGGCTTCATACTGGTACATTTATTTTCCTCTATAAAACGATATCTAATATTATCCAATTGTGAATACGCTGTTCATCACTTCGTCGAAAGTAGTGATTCCTTCCTTAACTTTCAATAAGCCGTCGCGTTTCATGGTATAAATTCCCTCGTGTATTGCTTCTTGTCTTAATTCGCCGATGCTAACGTCACTAAAGAGCATTTTCTGCATGGCTTCACTCATGACAAGCATTTCAAAGATACCTATTCTGCCCATGTAGCCGGTATTGCCGCAGAGATGACAGCCGGTTCCTTTATACACCGCCGGCAATTCCTGCCCTATTTCTTTTAGATATAACTCCTTCTGCACAACGGTAGGCGTGGCAATAACGCGGCAATTGGTGCAGATGCGGCGAACCATACGCTGGGCTAGTAAGGCGATAAGAGTCGAAGAGACCAGCCCCGGTTCCACCCCGAGGTCGAGCAAACGCGTAATCATACTGACGGCATCATTAGCGTGAATCGAAGAAAAGACCAGATGCCCGGTCAGGGCCGCCTGCACCGCGGTGATGGCGGTTTCTTTATCACGTATTTCTCCGACGAGGATAACGTCCGGGTCCTGGCGCAACATCGCCCGCAGGCCGCTGGCAAAAGTCACCCCGGCTTTAGAGTCCACCTGGCTCTGGCTAATATTCTCGAACTGGTATTCCACGGGGTCTTCAATGGTCATGATATTATGTCTTTTACGGTCGATTTCATTGATAGATGTATAAAGCGTGGTTGTTTTACCTGAACCGGTAGGACCGCCCACTAAAATCATGCCGAAGGGATAGTGTAAAAGCGCCTGGTATTTCTTTAAGGTGTCCGGCAAAAAGCCCAGTTCCGGCAGCGTAAAAAGCGATACCGATTTATCCAGCAGACGCAGCGTAATACGCTCGCCGTGGATGGTATCGGTGCTGGCGACGCGGATATCGATGTTCTTTTCACCGACTCTTACGGAAAACTGCCCGTCCTGCGCCTGTTTCGAGCGGGTGACATCCATTTCCGCCAATATTTTAATCCTGGAAGCCAGTTCCGCGTGTATGTTAATCGGCACGGAATTCATATCATATAACACCCCGTCGATGCGGTAGCGTATGCGCAGGCGGTTGTTCTGCGGCTCAAGGTGAATATCGGAAGCCCGGTCTCTAACTGCCTGCTGGATAAGCAGGTCCAGGCTTTCTGTGACGGGTGTCTCGACGCTGAAATCGACGGCTTCCCGGTCGCCGATATCCGCGGGACGGAACTCATTAACTTTCTCCTGTATTTCATCGGTAGCGCGATAATAAATATCGATGGCGCGCCGGATATCTGTAACATTGGCAAACGCCACCTGCACTTTCATATTGGTTTTGGTAAAAATATCCCCGATGGCAATATAGTCATCGGGGTCCGCCATGACTACCATCAGCGAATCGCCGATAATTTGCAGGGGAATAAAAAGGTGTTTCCTGGCCAATTCCTCCGGTATCAGCGCTAGAGCCTCCGGCTGCACTACATGCGTCTTCAGGTCGATAAGAGGCACATTCCACATGATGCTAAGGAAGGATGCCAGCTCTTCAACTTTAATGAATCCCAGGTCGAGGAGGATTTCACTAAGTTTGCCGCCTTGCTCCTTCTGCTTCTCCTGGGCTACTTTCATCTGTTCCGCGGTGATAACCTGCATCTGGACCAGCGATTCTCCCAGCGTGCCTTTTAGTTTGTTATTGGTTAGCGTCAATTCTCAACTCCACAGGAAGATTTATCTGTTTAGATTGCTTAGATTCTTGTTTTGTATAGCTGTAAGTGGCGATATACCGGGCTATTTGTTTTAAATCCTGAGCTAACTTCTGGTTTGGATTAGACTGTATTACAGGCTGGCTATCCAAATAAAACAGCTGGTACATCCTGGCGTCGAAAGAAACAACCTCCACCAGCGTAATGCCCAGGTTAGCCTCAACATACGGTTTCATATTGGCAACCGTCAGGTTCTTAGTCTTGCCTTCCGGGTCTACCAGTACGAGGGCAATTTTCCCCGGGGCGATACCAAGGAACTGTAATAGCGTTACCGTATTTTTTACCGCCAGGAGATTATCGATACGGTAATCGCTCAAAATCATGATGAGGTCGCTGCTTTTAAGCATGGAATTAGTGAAATAGTTAGGCTTGAGGAGCAAGTCAACCAGTAAATAATCATTAGCTTTACCAATTTTCTGTACCAGGTCAAGGCTGCTTTCCGATGCGTTGTTTTGACCGTTAAATACATCGTCAATATGCAGGACTCTTATTCCGGAAGGCAACGTTTCCAAGCCCTGTTCCTGCGGGCCGCCATTCGTAGAATCTACCTCTAGAATTACCCTGCCCTGCTGCTTTGAAGATACGTTGTCTTTTGCGGGATGGCCCATGTGGTTATTTGAGGCATCGACCAAGGTAACCCGTTTTTCCTGCTCGACCAGAGCCGCGGCGATATTAACTACGATCATGGCCAAGCCGGGTATTCCGGTGGTACTTATAAAAGAGATTGCTTTTGCCTGACCGGTAATTTTCTTGGAAAGCAGGCTTTCCACACGAGAGATGATTTCAGCCGGCGAGGCCGGCTTAAGCAGGTAATCATCGGCGCCGGCTTTAAATCCGGCATTGATATCCTCTTTTTGAGTTTTGGCAGATATAATCAGAATCGGTATATCGGCTGTCTGGGAACCGGAGTGCAACCTGCGGCATACCTCGAAACCGTCAATCCCCGGCAGCATAATATCCAGGAGAATGATGTCGGGCTCTTCTTTCTGGGCTGTGATGATGCCTTCCAGCCCGTTTAGAGTAGTCAAAACCTGATAACCACGCTGTTTGAGGGCGTATTCTATGAGCCTCAAAGAGGTGGGGTCATCTTCAATTATTAGGACTTTATTCGGCATAGCTTTTCTCTATGTTTTTATTTTCAAGTGGCGCTGCCGTATATATCGGTAAAGTAAAACAGAAGGTGCTGCCTTCTCCTTCTACGCTTTCCGCCCAGATGTTGCCGCCGCAGGATTTGATTATTTGGCGGCAAATATATAAACCCAGGCCGTCCCCTTCCACATTGCCCCGGTTGGCGGCTTGATGGTACTTATCAAATATGGCAGAGAGTTCCGCTCCGGGGATGCCGATGCCGCGGTCGATTACCTGCACCAGCAATTCGTTATTATTTGTTCGGGCTTTAACCAAGATAGGACTATTTTCAGGACTGAATTTTATAGCGTTGGTCAGCAGGTTGGTAATTACCTGCTTAATGCGGGATGAGTCGGCTTTTATCTCCGGCAGGTCGGGAGCAAGCTCATGGGTTATCAGATTTTTTTTTTGCTGCGCAATCGTTTGTACACTATCAATAGCCTCGGTGATTATCTTATATGAAGAGACCGACTCGTTTTTGAAAGATAAAGCCTCGCTCTTATTACTTAATATGCTTGAAAGGTCATCAATCAGTTTGTTCAAATTCTCGGTCTGCTGCTCCACGATAGAGAGAAATTCTTTCCGCGTCGCGGCGTCGGATACATTATCTTCCTTCAGTAATTTGGCGAATCCGGAGATAGAATGTAAAGGAGTGCGTATTTCATGTAATACGGTGGCGATGTTTTCGGCGTCCAGCTTCACGGCATAGGGTTGCTCTGCCATTACTTCACCAGATTTCATAGCCGCTTGAGGTTCCTCAAATTCCCGTCTTGACTTGATAATTTCATTTCGGGTCATACTGACAATGTCTTTCTTAGCCTGCATCATTGATTCGTTAGCTCGCATTGCGTTGGCTTCAGCTTCCTTCTGCACCTTGCGGCTGGTTTCCTGCGACTGATTGATAATTTCAAACATCGCTTTTTTCACTCTTTCAGCCTCATTTTGAGCTTCGAGAGTCTCCCGGCGCGCGGTATCTAACTCTTTTTCGCAGGCTTTTTTCACGATATCAAGCTCTTGCTTCGCCTTCTGGCTTTCGCTACGGGCTCTGGCAATAGCCTCATGGGCTTTTTTACTTGTAATATCAGCTTCTTCTCTTATCTTTTTTATTTCTTCTAAAAATTTATCATAGGCCTGCTTCTCGGCTATGACCGCAGCCTGTTGAATTGCCTTTCTGGCAAGTTCTATATCATCTTTAGCTTGCCGGCTGTCCGCAGCAGCTTTTTCCATCGCTTGCTGCGCTTCAAGAAGTATGGCTTCAGCTTCAGCTCTAGCCTTCTTTTCCTGTTCTTGCGCCCTTTTCACAGCAACCAGCGCCTGAATCCTGAAAGCTCTTAATTCCTCGGCCTCTCTTTTTACTTTCTCTTTAGCTAAAGTAAGGGCTGCCTGTTCGCTATTGTTCAGTTCGGCTGTTTCCTCGCGGCTCTTCCCAGTATTTTCTTCAACCTGTCGGGTAGTATCATTGGTTGCCTCGTTAACAACGTCCTGCTTTACAGGGTGAGCGGCTGTTCCGGGAGCTTTACGAGCATTTTCGGCGTCGAGGCAGGCTTTTTTTGCCTCCCCCCTGGCGGCATTTATCTCTTCCTGGGCTTTACCGACCGCCACCCGTGCTGCCGCTATTTCCGATTTTGCTTCAGCGATAATTTTATCCGTCTTAACCCTGGCTTTTTCTTCGGTCAAATCATCGATGAGCTGACGCAGCTGCGGGCTCTTTCGCATTACCACACGATAAAACTCTTCTTTAACTTCATCACTCGTGGGTTTAATACCTAAAAGGGATTTCTTCAAATCCGAGACAATACCGAATGGATTAGCTTGCAGGACTTTCCTGGCTGCTCTGGTATTCTTATTATCATGCGGTACTGTCGCGGACTGGCCAGGCTCGCGGCTGGTCTCTTTCCCGTCTATATCGCGCGTCTTTTTTGTGGCACTCAAGGCAAGCTGAAGGGCGTCCTCCAGCTCGCTTAGCATCTTCCCGGCCTTCGTTTCCGATGCCTTGCTCTCCTGATAAAACCGGTTAATAGCACCCAAGGCAGCCTCTTTAGCTTCCAGAGCGCTTTGCTGCGCTCTTAACAGCGTTTCTTTCGAATCGCTATTGAAAGAGGCTGCCTTTTGGGTCTCCTCACCGGTCTTAGCCTTCA
>CAYGVP010000101.1:0-5680 GCA_964353385.1 uncultured Dehalococcoidaceae bacterium | reverse complement strand
CCGTCAGGTCAATAGCCCTACCTTCATGCTCGTAAATGAATATCGCGGTCGCTTGCCCGTTTTTCACATCGACCTGTATCGTTTAAGCGGCATCGATGATGGCTTTGAAATAGGGATTACGGACTACTTCTCGCGGGCGGTCACGGGTGTCATGATTATCGAATGGGCGGAAAAAATACTTTCCATCCTCCCCGCCAACCTTTTAAAAGTGGAAATTGACATAATATCAGAGAAAAAACGGCGTATTAATATTTCTTCCTCATCCGATAAGTTTGCCGGTCTCTTTAAGGAGTTAATAGGCAAATGCTAGTTCTTGGTATCGATACCTCCGGTTATGTTAATGCAGTGGGCATTGCCGATGGTGAGCGCACTATTGCAGACGCTTCTTTTCCTGCCAGGACCGACTCTCTGGAGCAGATTGTCGATAATATCGATGTCACCCTTAAGAAAGCTGGTCTAGCTTTAAAAGATATGCAGGGAATAGGGGTGGGGTTAGGGCCTGGCTCCTGGACGGGCATTAAGGTGGGGGTAACGGTGGGCAAGATGCTGGCTTTCAGCGCCAATAAACCGGTGGCAGGCATTCCCACTTTAAACGCTTTAGCCTATGGCGTCCGCGGCAAATCTGCGCTGTTTTGCGCAGTCATCGGCGCTGGCATACGGGACACCGTTTACGCCGCTTTTTATCGTTTCGTTAATGACATGCCCATCCGGCAAGGGGATTACTTTACCGGCGACGTCAAGGATTTGGCTCCTTTGATTACTGAACCCATTGCTCTAGTGGGGAGTGAGGCGAGCCGTTATCACAAATTGCTGATAAGCGCGGATAAGTCTCTCATAATTAAAGCTAGAGCGCTGGAAACAACGCCAAGCGGCGCAGCGGTTGCCTGCTTGGCCGCCATACGGTTTATGCAGGGTAAAGCCGACGACCCCCTCTCCTTAACCCCCCTGTATCTTAAAGAGTCCACGGCTAAAGTGTTCGTAAACAAGTACGCGAGAAAAACGTAATTCATTCTCTTACGAAAGGGGAAGATTGAGTCAGGATGGGCGTAAATGAATTTGAAACAAAATCCCCCTTGGTCCCCCTTTACCAAAGGGGGAAAGATAGGTTAAAGCAAAGAGACAAGGAATTAAGATAATCGTCCTCTCCCTTTATAAAAGGGAGATAAAAGAGGGATTTTGATTTAGTAAATATGCTTATTTTAGGTATTGAAACATCCTGCGACGAGACCTCGGCAGCGCTGGTAGTTGATGGTAAAACGATACTATCCAACACTATCGCCGCGCAGCTTGACTTGCTGAAAAAATACGGCGGCGTCGTGCCGGAGGTTGCCGCTCGCCGCCATACCGAGCTTATCGGCTACGTCGTTAAAGAAACTCTGGATACCGCCGGCAAGACCCTGGACGATGTCGAAGCTGTCGCCGTTACCTCCCGCCAGGGCCTCATCGGCTGCCTCATGGTCGGTGTCGCCGCGGCCAAGTCCATCAGCTACGCTAAAAATATGCCCCTTATAGGTTTACATCACATCGAGGGGCATATCTTCGCCAATATCTTAAGCAACCCCGACTTGCCCGTCCCCCATATCTGCCTCACTGTCTCCGGCGGGCATAACATGCTGGTATACGTTCGGGATAAATGCTGCTACGAGCTTCTGGGGACGACTCTTGACGATGCCGCCGGCGAGGCTTTCGATAAAATCGCCAAATTTTTAGGTCTTGACTTTCCGGGTGGGCCTGTCATCGATAAATTATCGCAGCAGGGCAACCCCAAAGCCTTTAGTTTCCCCCGCCCCATGATAAGGAGCAAGGCGCTGGACTTTAGCTTTAGCGGACTTAAAACGGCGGTTATCAATATGTTCAAGGCACAAATTGCCCGCGGTGAATCCTTGCCTCTCCCCGATATCGCCGCCAGCTTTCAGGAAGCCGTCGTCGATGTTCTCGTCGCCAAGACCCTGCGTGCCGTGGAGATGAAAGATTTAAAAGTTGTTAGTGTTACCGGCGGTGTTTCCGCCAACAGCCGGTTGCGCGAGGTCTTTACCGATACTTGTAAAAAGAAGGGAATTCAGGTATTTTTCCCAAAATTGTCTCTCTGCACAGATAACGCCGCTATGATTGCTGCCGCCGGATACGCTAGAATAATGCTGGGGGAAAGGTCGGATTTACGTCTCAACGTGTTTCCCAACGTTCCGCTTGGGGGATAATATGAAGACGAAAACGGAAAAAGTAGATGCTTCCAGTCCTGACGAGAAAATACTTAAGCAAGCCGCTAACCTGATAATAAAAGGGGAAGTCATCGTCTGTCCTACGGATACCGGCTATGCCTTCTCTGCTGACGCCCTGAATACCCGTGCCGTAGCTAAAGTCTTTCATCTTAAAGGACGCTCCTATTCCAATCCCATCCACGTGGCCGTTAATTCCATCGACGAAGCGGTAAAGTACGCCCGCTTTAACGAAGCCGCCTACTTTCTCGCTGCCCGCTACCTACCCGGCGCTTTAACGCTGGTCTTGCCGAAAAAAGATACTATTCCTGCCATGCTGGTGGCCGGACTCGACTCCGTTGGCATACGCATTCCGGATAATCGTGTTATTCTGCGTCTGGCAGAAATCACCCGTTTACCCCTCACCGTTACCAGCGCCAACATCAGCGGCAAACCCGGCACATATTCAGTGGCAGAGGTTGCGGCGCAACTGGGCGAAAATATTCAGCTAGTCGCTATGATACTCGACCAGGGTCCCTTGAAAATACGCGAGGTATCGACTATCGTTGATTTATCGACCAGCCCGCCCCAGCTTATCCGCCAGGGACTCATTAGCTGGCTCGAGGTCCGTGAAGCATTGATGATGTTTGAAAAATCCCATGAAAAGAGTCCATCATAAATTAGGAGGTCGTTTCCGTGCGTATCGCTGTTGGCAATGACCATCGAGGCTGTGATTTAAAAGAGACCGTTCTAAAGGTAATTATGGAATTAGGCCATACCGTTCACGACTTCGGCTGCTATACGGAGGATGCGGTAGACTATCCCGATATCGCGGTGCAGGTTGCGGAGGGGATCGTTAAGGGAGATTATGATAGGGGGATTCTGATATGCGGCACCGGCATCGGCATGTGCATCGCCGCCAATAAAGTGCGGGGCATCCGCGCCGCCCAGTGCTATGATGTCTTTACCGCCCACCGCGCCCGTTTGCACAACAACGCTCAAATCTGCTGTCTGGCGGCAGAAGAGGGCGACACTAAAGTCAAGGTCATCGTCGAGGACTTTCTCAAAACCGAATTTGCAGGCGGCCGCCACCAGAATCGACTTAACAAGATAAAAGAAATCGAAGATAAGCAATGCCAGTGAAAATGAGTTAAAACAAGCCGCCATTAAAGCCGGTTTCATTACCAGGGGGACGGTGGGGATGGGGTGGGAATAGACTAAATCTCCCATAGCCCCTCTTTACGAAAGAGGGGAATTAGCTTAAACCAATTATCCTCTCCCCTTCATAAGGGGAGAGGATGAGAGGGATTTTCCTAAGCGTACGGTGGGGTTGGGGTGGTGAGAGAACGTATCTATAGGAAATATCAATAGTTAAAGGCCTCTAACTGCCACTATAGATAATGATAGAAAGTAAATATTCCTTACTTCTTTCAAGGTCTGGAATCCATTAGTGAAAATAAAGATCAATTACGGAGCGATATTCTGTGTACCTGTCCAGGTATCAAGTTGATTTCCATTGTAGGATATGGTATAAGTTATTTTTACCATGCCAGTTGCGGTATAGTAGTATCCCTTTGTGATGTCTTTATAGCCGTTGCCTGGAACAGTTACCTGTCCACTGTCATAATTTCCTGTGATAGAAGAATTTGCTTGCCAATTGACTGTAACATCAACTGATTCATTGTTCACCAATCTAAAGACCGTATTGTAATTCGTAACAAACAGTCCGGAACTAACTTTAGCGTTAGATGGCAATGTCACACTCTGGATTTTTATGTCTGGCCCAAATGGTGGTGGTGGTATAATTGTGGGTTGGCTATTTGACCATATCCTAAACCAAAATGTAAGGTCACCATTAGCCTTGTTATACTCATTCTGTGATATGCCCCAATTCTCTGTCGGATACCATGTGTGCTCATAATATCCGATGAGTTTTTTACTCTGTGGCAAGCTATCATAAAATTGTATGAATGTGCCTAGATTGGGATAATACGATTGTAATGCTTTCATAATAGCCAATGCTGTGTCTTTATCTTCACAACTATATGCAAGAACTGAGATTTTTAAATGACTACCTACTGATGGTGTATGAAAGATTATTTGCTCTTCTAGGTTCTGCAACGAAAAATCTTTAAGGACAACACCTGGTACGCTTGAGGGATAGGCAAATTGCTTCGCCGTGTTACCATCTTCAACAATAGCGATAAGCTGGATTGTGTTCGGAGCCCAATATATAGCGGGTTGATGCGTAGATTTAATTCCAAAGTAATCGATGGCTACGTTGATTGGTGTTGGTGATAGTGTCGATGCACAGCCTACGGCCAGTACCATCAATAGCATAAAAAGAATAACGAAACCCTTCATCAACAGCATTATAGGTCATCCCTCGGGGTAGTACAATAAGGCCATCTTATTTATTTTTTTCAAACAGGAGACAAGTATCTGTTGTAGCGCTGGAATTAACACCTTCTTCTCAAACAAGATTCTGGGAACTGCCCCCCAAGTCTCACCATTGTCTATTAACACTCTTTCTCTTTTAGCTTGACAATAAACGCATCCTCATGTTATCTTTAGATACGGGCTTCAAGCTGAAATTCTTTCCCGGTCCGTCTTGAAAGACGGTTTTTTATTTATTAGAGTCTGAAAAGGATATGAAAATGAAAAGCGACGCTATAAAAAAAGGTGTGGAAAGGGCGCCTCACCGCTCGCTGCTTTACGCCCTGGGCTGTACTAGTGAGGATATAGATAAACCGTTCATCGGCATCGTCAACAGCTTTACGGAGGTTGTCCCCGGCCACATGCATCTGCGTGAAATCGCCGAAGCAGTGAAAAAGGGCGTACGCGCCGCCGGCGGCGTCCCCTTCGAGTTTAATACCATCGCTGTCTGCGACGGCATTGCCATGAACCATACCGGCATGAAATACAGCCTGCCCAGCCGCGAGCTTATCGCGGACTCTGTGGAAATAATGGCGGAAGCCCATGCCTTCGATGCGCTGGTATTTATCCCCAACTGCGATAAAATTATCCCCGGTATGCTCATGGCAACTTTAAGACTGAATCTGCCATCTATCTTCATCAGCGGCGGCCCTATGCTGGCCGGAAATCTGAACGGTAAAAAAATCGACCTTAACACCGTCTTCGAAGGCGTTGGCGCTTATGCCGCCGGTAAAATAACTGAGGCGGAATTGACTCAAATAGAGCAGAAGGCATGTCCCGGCTGCGGCAGCTGCGCCGGCATGTTTACCGCTAACACGATGAACTGCCTGACCGAGGTATTGGGTATGGGTCTGCCCGGAAACGGCACCATTCCCGCTATGGATCCTCGCCGTCGCGATTTAGCGCGCCAAGCCGGCGAGCAGGTGATGAAGCTTTTTGTACAAGATATCCGCCCGCGTAATATTATTACCGCGGACGCTGTCTTTAACGCTTTAACTGTGGATATGGCTTTGGGCGGCAGCAGCAACTCGGTTCTTCATCTCATGGCT